>NZ_JAXBLV010000176.1:0-83412 GCF_034097035.1 Gemmata algarum | reverse complement strand
TATCCACGCCGACGGTGGTGCCGGTGATCAGGTTCTTCGCCTCCGCGATGCCCAGCACGAACCGGAACACCTCGTCGAAGACCGCCTCGGGTAGTCGCTTGCGGGTGTTGGTGAGGGTCGAGTGGTCGGGCGTGGCCCGATCCAGTGGGATGCCCAGGAAGGCGCGGAGCGACAGGCTGTCCGAGCACCGCCATGCGATGCCGCGCGGGGAGTCGAGACCTTCAAAGTAGCCGATTAGGAGCATGCGGAAGTACACGCCCGGGGGCAGGCTGGGCCGGCCCCGGGGTTCCTCGCGCTCGTAGTACTCGGCGCACCGGCGCTCGATCCAGTCGTCGAAACCGTTCTCGGCCAGGAGGGCGTTGAGCCGTTGGTAGAACGGGTGACCGGCCGAGGATATGAGCTGGTCGGTGGTAATGAACAGGGATTCCTGCCGCGGCTTCCGCTTGCCCATCGCCATCGCGCGACTCCACAGGTCAGAATCCAATGTTCTCAAGAATAGTGCGGCCGTGGGAATACTTCAACGGGCTGCTAGCACAGCCCCTGCGATCGGCGTTTCGGCCGGGCGCAGGGGGAAGGATGCGTACGGTGGACGACTTCGCAGAGATCCGTAGGTTGCACCGCAGCGGCCTCAGCGCCCGGAAGATCGCCCGACAACTGGGCGTCGGGCACGACACCCTTCGCCGCTCGCTCGCCAACCCCGAGCCGGCGCCCGACACCCCTGCCCGGCCCCGACCTTCGGGGCGTTCCGGGCCATCGTTGATGACATCCTGGGCGCCGATCGGGCCGCGCCACCCAAGCAGAGCCACACCGCGAGCCAGATCTTCCGACGACTCGTCACCGAGAACAACTACGCGGGCGACTACGATCAGGTCCGACGCTACTTGAAGCAACAGCGCCTCGACCGGCGCGAGACGTTTATCCCGCTTGACCACCCGCCCGGTCATCGCGCCTAAGCCGACTTCGGGCACATCCACGTGGACTTCCCGGACGGCCGCCGGCTGGTGCCCGTACTCGTCGTCACCTGGAGCGACTCCAACTGCCCGTTCGCCCTTGCGCTACCGACCGAGCGCGCCGAAGCCGTTCTGCACGGACTCGTCGAGGCGTTCGCGTTCTTCGGGTGCGTGCCACGCGAGCTGTGGTGGGACAACCCCAAGACGGTCGCGGTGCGCATCGGGATGGGCCGGGACCGGACCCCGCACCCGCGTACGCGGCGCTGGCGAGCCACGACACGTTCACGCCTCGGTTCTGCCTGCCCGCGATCCCGACCGAGAAGCCGCGCGTTGAGAAGCGGGTGCAGGATCTCGAGCGTCAGTGGGCGACACCCGTGCCGCGTGTCGCGGATCTCGATGAGCTGAACGCGCATCTGCTGCGCCAGTACCTCGCGGCGCGGGACCGCACGTGCGGTGATAACGTGTTGTCAGTGGGCATTCGATTCGAGCACGATCGCGCCGCCGTGTTGCCCGTTCCAGCCCACCATATCGTCTCGTTGTTCTGCCGCGCTGAATCAATCTGTCGCAGCGCAGATCGTCATGGCTTGAGCAGGTTGAGCCGGGTGAGCACCGGGTCACTGGTGGCAGTCGAGCTAAGCCGGCCGAGCGTGTGGTGGGTCACCCCAAACCCAGCACCTAGCACCGACATCACCTCACTGGCTCCGAGCAGCCAGCGGAAGTGCCCGTCGTCGAAAAACAGGCGCGAGTCGTTGGGCACCGGCGTCAGTGCAGACGCATCCGCCGGATCACGGAACTCCATACACACGACTGTTCCCGGCCGGACTTCTGCCAGTCTTCGCAGCAGCGACCATTGCTGCCGGGACGAGAGGGTGTGCAGCAGCCACCGGCAGTACACCCGCCCGTACCCGGACAGGTCGGCCGTCAGCGCGTCTCCGCCGCGGTCGGTATGCAGGTCGCATTCGTCGACCTCGTACCCCTGCGTCCGGAGATACGCGGCGTCTCGGCCGGACCCACTGCCCAGATCGATCACCCGCCCTTGGCCCTTGGCGAACGCCGCTGCCGCCACCGGCGCGAACGTGGAGTGCGACTCGCCCGCCGGCGGCGTCTGGCGCCAGTGCGCGGCGTTCACCCGCTCGACGATTTCGTCCAAAGGGACCGACCGCTCGGCCCGGTGGTCGTAGGTCTTGATCTGGTACGTCCCGTAGTCGCCGTACAGGCTTCGCAGCACGGCCAGTGGACACGCCGGCGCGAGTCGCGGGGTTCCCTCGAACAGGACCGGGCGGAACGGCAGCACCTGAGGCGCGGGGAACCGGTACACACGGTTGGCGAACCGCGTCAGCACCTCGCCTCCGAACACGTCGTACGGGAACACGTCGACGAACGGCCAGCGCCACGGCAGGTCGGGCCGGCACACCGCCCCGTCGCGTCGGAACAGCTTCAGGAAGTGGGCCTTGTGGTGAACGATTCCGATCCCGCGGGCCGCACAGAACGCCTCCAGTGCGGGCACATCGGACCGCGGCAGCAGCAGATCGATGTCGTCGTCCCACGGGATGAACCCGCCGTGCCGCACCGCACCCAACAGGTTTCCCCAGAACAGGGCCGCCCGCGGGGCCAGGAACGGGTCCAGTTCGGTCAGAAAGTCGAGCGCCTCGTGCTGCTCGGGTAAACGGGCCATGCGGTTCTCGTGAGTGAAGTCAGGGAGACCAGGTAAGCGGCTGCGCGTCAGTGCCGGTGACCGGGGACCGGCCCGTCGCGACTCCTCAACCGTTGAATGCCGATTCCGCAGGTGGAGCGGTGGTTCCGGCCCGCGCGATGAGGTCGGTGGTGTGGTACCCGTCGAACTCGGGCAGCGTGTGGAACCGGCCGGCCGCCATCAGGTGGCTGTAGTAGGTGTGGAGGAACGTCGGATCGCCGGCCCCGTGGATCAGGTAGTCGATCCCGAGGGCGTCGAGTGCGGCCGTCGGCGTCAGGAGCGGGTAGTGGGGGATCACCGCATCGACGTACCGGCACGCCCGCACCACCTCCACGCGGTGCTCGTGCGGGACCACCGGCCAGCGCTTGTAGGTGGCCGTGGTGGCGTCGTCGATCACCCCGGCGGTGACGTGGCCGTACAACGCCTTGGCCCGCGCGAACAGGCGCACGTGGCCCACGTGGAACAGGTCGAACACGCCGTCGATGAGGACCCGTAGTTCGGAGCGGGCCGCGGGCGGGTGCGCGGCGAGTGTGGGCGGGGCGTCGGACGTGCGCCAGCCCGTGCCGTACCAGTGATCGAGGAGTTGGGGGGCGTATCGCGGTACCGCGACCGGCTGCCTAGCGACCGTTACCTCTTCGGCCCCGCAGAAATGGAACTCGTATCCGAACGGCTCCGGCGTGCACGCAATCACGCGCGTGATCCCGCGGCGCTCGGTACGCCACAACCGCACACACCGGCCGTCGGCTCGCGCCAGTGAGACCACATTCGGATCGGCGCGACGCCCGTTCGGTACTTCATCGGGTAGCGACGGGCACGCCAGCAGCATGTCCCGGCACGCAGCAAAATCGCTCGCATCCACGCCGATGTCGATGTTGAGGTCCGCCCGAGATACCGGCTCGGGCGGACGGTGGGCGAGCCACAGGGCGTCGAACAGGAGCCAGTGGCGCATGCCACTCCGACGCAGGAGTTCGAAGACCGGGCGGGCGAAGCTGAGCATGGATCAACAGTCGCGTGAATGAGCCGCGCGGTCGCAGTGTGACCGTACGCGCCGACCCACACATCTAATCGCCCGAGCCGGCCCGGGGGAAGGGAAGGAGCGCGATTTTCTGGGTATTGGTCGATTGTGATGGTTTCGAGTAGATCGCATGCTTCTGTCAGGTGCCGTTTGCTCGTTCTTCTCGACGGAATTGGCGCTCCGGTGACTCTGCCCCTGACCTGTTCACCTTGCGCGGCATGAGCAAACGGGTACAATCAAATACCCGCCGAAGCGGGGCACGCGCCGAGGTGTAACAGAAATGGGCTGGGACAAGGGCGGCCTGTACTACACGCGATCCCGGCGCGTCGGTGGACGCGTCGTCCGCGAATATGTTGGTGGTGGACCGGTCGGCGAACTGGCCGCCCAACTCGACGCCCTCGAGCGCGACCGGCGAAAAGGTGAGCGAGCCGACGCCCACGCCGAGCGTGAGCGACTGGCGGGGCTCGACGCGCCTCTGGACGAACTGAACACACGGGCCGACGAACTGGTCTGGGCGGCTCTGGTCGCTGCCGGGTTTCACCAACATAAACGTGGTGCGTGGAGGAAGAAGCGTGGCTGACGCAACGAAGCCGCTCCCCCCGGCAGAGCCCGAATTGCCGAAGACGACCGCTGAGATCCGGGCGTTGCTGAAGCGCACCCACGCCGGCGATGAGAGTACCGTTCCGGTGGTGCGGAAGATGTTGCAGGACCCGGCCTGCGTCCACCTGTTCGGCGGCGACCTGGCCCACGAGGTCGTCGCGTCGTTCACCCGGGCGATGGCCGGCGACAACGTCAGCTTCCGCGAGGCGGTGCTGAGGAAGTTGGAACTGCTCCGGGCCGAGCTGCTCGGCGAGAACCCGACGCCCGTGGAGCGGGTGCTGGTCGAGCGGGTCGTGGCGTGCTGGCTTCAAGTGCAAGACGCCGAGTTGCGGGCCGCACAGGGGCAGAAGGACACGTCGTTCCGGCAGGCCGAGTTCCATCAGCACCGGATGGACGCCGCCAATCGTCGGTTCCTGGCGGCGGTCAAGACGCTTGCCCAGGTGCGCAAACTCGCGATCCCGGTGCTTCAAATCAACGTTGGCAAGAAGCAGGTCAACATTGCGACGCCGGTCGTGCGGCCGGCGTCGTGAGCGCCGCTCAGTGGTAGCTCGTGTTAAAGTACACGCTGCACCCGCCCAGCGCCGAGCCGCCGCGCACTTGCTCGGGTGTTAGGATTGCTTTCTCCGACCGCACGCGTGTGCCGGGCGGCACACGGACCAGGTAACCGGTGTTGAAGTACCCGGCGACGGCGGCGAGCAGCCCCTCCCGAAGGGCCGGGATGTGGTTGCCGCCGCCCGTCAGCACCACCTCGTCGCACGTGCGGACCGCGTGCCGGTCGCAGAACTTCCGGAAAACGCGGCCCAACTCGGCCCCGAACGCGCTCAGGCAGTCGTCCACCGCGGACAGCTCCGCCGGCGTGCCGATGTCGCCCAGCTCACGGTTGCGCGTCGCGTACGCCTTCCGCTCGACGTACAGCGACCGCTTACACCCTTCTCGGGCGGCATTTGAGGCGCTCTGCCACCACCCGGCCTTGGCGGTCGGGAGAGTGACCCGCACCCGATCGTCGAGTGCCGCGATGCCGAGCGGAACCGATTGCTGGCTCACCGCGGGGCGAAGGTCCGGATCCCCGGTCGTTTGGAATCGCACCAGTGCGAAGTCTGCGGTGTACGAGCCGATGTCACAGATCAGAAGGGCGAACTGCTTTCGCGCCGCGCGGTACGCTTTGACGAGCGGCCCGTGCCGTAGCATTCGTCCCAGGTTGACCTGTTCATCACCGGCGCGGGGCTCCCAAACGACGTTCTCCCCCTCTGACAGCACTCCGATGACGTTCGCCACCGGTTCACTGATCAGCGGGCACTCGGCATCGACGGGCCACCCGGCCCGGCCGAGAATGTCGGTGAAGAGGGCTCGCGTTTCCGGGGCGATTTCGCCGGTTTCGCCGAACGCGGGCACGCACAGGCGGGTCGGGAACCGATCCGCCTGTGCGTGCCCCGGGAACCGGGTGGCGGTTTCGAGCACCTTTTTACGGAGGTCGCGGAAGTACGCCACCGCCAACTCTACTGCGTCCGTCGCCGGTTCGGTGGCGCCCCGGGCCAGTGGGGCGGCGGGCGGGCGGACGGCGAACGCGTTGGCCGCCTGGTACAGGGCTCGCAGCGCATCAACCTCCTGATGGGGAACCCGGTACTGGCGAACGAGCGCGCCAAATGCCGGGGACGCCAGAAGCGCGCCGAGCCCTTCTTCAAGTACAATCGGGGCCGCGTCCCGTGAGGTGAACAACTCCGGCTTCCAGTTGCGGCGCGAGTCCACGCCATCGGTCAAGTTGGTGCGGCCGGCTTCTGCGCCAAACAGGTAACGGGTGGCTGAGCCGCGCCGGTCGGCCAGTGCTGCGGACGGGAAGCAGAACCCCTCTCCGCTTTCGGTGTTCGTCGGGTGCGGGATCAGCCGGGCGCGGCCGTTGATGCCGGGGCGCAGTGCCACCTTGGTGTAGGAACTACCGAAATCGATGCAGAACAGCTCGCCAGCCATCACCACCCTCCCGTGCTCATGGCGCTTGCACCACGGCTTTACGCACCACGTACGGCGCGTGCTCGCCCTGGAGCAACCAACCAGGGGCCGACACCACGACCGGTGCCCCAGTGTCGAAGAACTCCACCGATTCATGACGTGCCGGGTCGAACGTGGTCGGTTGGCCCCCCTCTCCAATGCGCTCGACCCCGGGCATGTTCCGGAGCATGCACTCCAGGAGGTACTGCGCGTCGGGGGTGCGGCCCTGAACCGCCACGTGCCACGTTTCCACCATCTCCTCGACGGCCGCTCGGCGGAAATCAAGGTCTTCCGGCCCGGGATCCGGGAGCTGGCGGGCTGCCGGCTGCGGCGGTGTCGGGGGCGGTGTAGGCTTCACTTCCGGGGCCGCGACCGGTGCGGCGACGGCCCGGAGCAGCTCCTCGAACGACTGAGTCGCCGCCGCGTGCCGCCGGGCGTCGTCCTCGGCGCGTAGTTGCGCGGACCGGTGGTAGCTCAGCAGCGCCTCGTGCCTGGTGCGGACCGCGTCCCACTCGGCCGCGCGGGCGCGTTCTTCGTCCTCGCGGACACCCCGCACCAGTTCCGCACCATGTGTTCCGAGCCGTGCGACGAGTTCGACCAAAATGCCGGCCCGCTCCGGTTCGGGTTGCGCCCCGAGCCAGGTCCGGGCGACTGGTATCATTCGCTCGGGCGGCAGTTGCGCCGCTAGGCGAAACAGCGCTTCGGAGCCCTGAGCGCCGTGGCGAGCCAGCCCGCGTGCGATCCCGGCAGCGGTCGGGCGAACCATAACAGCCGTTTTGATTCGGCGCACCTCTTCCAAAAGAGGCTCCGGTCCAGTCGTGGCCGCCATGATGGCCTGTTTACCCACGCCGGCCGCGCTGGCGAACAGTCCGGGCGATTTACCCGATTTCACCAGTCGGAACTCGGTGACGTTCTCCAGTGCGATTGCTAATGCGGCGTCGATCAACTCGTCTGCCGATGCCGCCAGTTTCGGCTTGCCCTTGGCCATAGTGCTTCCTGTGCTGAGAAAAGAGCGGCGGGCGCGTTTTTGCTTCTTTCACCACCCGCAACCGCATTCAGTGTCGTTCAGGCGTTCGGGTACTCGATGTCCATCGAGAGCAACTCCGCGTCGGCCTTCGCGATGGCGCAAGCGAGTGGAACCGCCGTCCTGGTTGAAGAGAGGCACGGTCTCATCGACCCTTCGGCCCCTCGCACGCGTCATCACCTTGAGCCGGCGGGCCGTTGCACCGGTCCGCGTCAGGCGGCCATCGCGGCCGACTGAATGGCCCCCAGCAGCGCGACCAGGTCGCTCACCTGTGCCGGCGTGAAGATGTCTTCCGGCCCGTGCGGGGTGATGTCGGTGAACGGCGACTCGTACAGCAGCGCGGGTTCGATCACGCCGCGCTCGCTCAGGTGGTCGATGACCAGGTTCACGAACTCGATCTGGTTCGCGCTGAGGGATTTGCCCGCGAGGAAGCCGGCGAACGCGTGTTTGGCCGCCTCGCGGTCGAGGCCGACCAGGGAGCGAACGAACAGCCCCAGCCCGTGCGACTCCGTTTTGGCCTTCTCGATCAGCTCGCCGGAGCCCACGCCGCTCCCCGCGAGCAGCGCCTCCAGGTCGGCAAGATCCTTCGAGCTCAAGGGGATGTTGCCGCGCAGTTTGCAGATCGCGGGGTGCCCCTGGTGCTTGCGGAGGAACGCGCGGGCCTTCTCGCGGAACAAGTCGAAGCTGTCCGCCGGGCCGATTCCGGGTAAAGCGATCTCTTCGGCGGCGCCGAGTTCGTCCTCGAAATCCGTGTAAACCGGTACGCGGCGGGTCTTCTCGATGAACTGAACGAGCAGCCGGAGCCGCTTACGCACCGGCTCCAGCATCGGTGCGGTCACGTCCTGCCACCATTCGTCGGATTGCAGATCCTGAATCAGCGCCATCTGCTCGTGGACCATCGGGATGCTGGCCTTCTCCTCCAGCAACCCGGCGATCTCCTTCACCTGGTCGCGGAGCCGCTCGAAGGACGGCTCCGTGTTCAGGATCGCCAACTGGAGCCGCAGCATGAGGTAGTCGAACCGCTTCGCCTCCTCTGGTTCAGCGGGGATCTCGGACGGCAGCCCGGCCACCTCGTGGGCAAGTTCGGCGCGGTTCGCGTCCGTCAGCGCCGCCCAAGCGTTCGGGTTGGCGTACGCCTCGACCAGCCGCCGCTTGGGGCGGACGACGAAGTTCTCCACGTTCATGGCCGCGACCTCCTTCTGGAGCCGCTCCGCGGTCTCCCGGCGCAGGTCCGTCTCGCCGTTCGGCGCCACCCCGGACGTGGCGGCGCCCGGCACCCGCTTGTCCAGCGTCCCGACCAGTTCGAGCCGCGCCTTGAACAGCCGCTTGCTCAGCGATTCCGCCGCCGACCCGTCGGCGGCGTCGGGGTTCGAGCGGAAGAACTCCAGGTTCTCGCAGTAGTCGAAGATGCAGAAGAACTTCTTGTGCAGCCCCGGGCCGAACAGGTCCGGGCACAGGCGGGTGCCGCGGCCGACCATCTGCCAGAACTTGGTCTTCGACCGCACCATCTTGAAGAACACCAGGTTCACCACTTCCGGCACGTCGATGCCGGTGTCCAGCATGTCCACAGAAATGGCGATGTGCGGTGCCTTGTCCTTCTGGGAGAACGCGTCGATCAGGCTCTGGGCGTACTCGGTCTTGAACGTGATGACGCGGGCGAACTCGCCCTTGAGGTGCGGGTAGTTCTTGTCGAACCGCTCGGCGATGTACCGCGCGTGGTCCTCGTTCTTGGCGAAGATGATCGTCTTGCCGATGCGGTCGCCGCCGGCCACGGTCAGCCCGTTGGTCATCAGGTGCGCGAGCACCTTGTCGACGGTGTCCTCGTTGAACAGCCACTTGTTCACCGCGGGCGGCTCCACGAACGCGGGGATCACGCCGTCGTCGCCCCAGTCCTTTGCGTCCCACTCGTCCTTGTCGGTCTCAGGGAGGTCGTCGTAACAGATCCCGTCGCGCTGGAACTTCACCGGCACGGCCACACCGCGGGCCGGGACCAGGAACCCGTCCTTCACCGCGTCCTCGAGCGAATACGCGTCGGTGGGGACACCGGTCTCCAGGTCGAACAGCCCGTAAGTGTTGCGGTCCAGCTCGTCCTTCGGGGTGGCGGTCAGGCCCACCAGGAGCGCGTCGAAGTAGTCGAAGATGGCCCGGTACTTCTGGAACACCGAGCGGTGCGCCTCGTCGATCACCACCAAGTCGAAGTGCCCGACCCCGAACCGGCGCTGGCCGTCGCGGGTGTCGTCGATCAGCCCCATCATCGTCGGGTAGGTGGACACGAACACACGGCCCTCGGTCCCCTTCTCGGTGACGAGGTTCACCGGCGCGCAGTCCGGCAGGAACTTCTTGAACGCGTTGCACGCCTGGTTCACCAGCGCCACCCGGTCGGCCAGGAACAGCACCCGCTTGGCCCAGTTGCACCGCATCAGCAGGTCGACCAGCGCGATGACGGTGCGCGTCTTGCCCGCGCCGGTCGCCATCACGACCAGCGCTTTGCGTTGCTTGTCGGTCTCGAACGACTCGCCGATTCGACGGATCGCGCGCGTCTGGTAGTATCGCTCCACAATGGTGGAGTTGATGTCGGCGGTGGCGAGCAGCCTGCGGATGGTGCGACGCTGGATCAGGAGCTCCAGCTCGGGCTTCTTGTAAAAGCCTTGAACGGCGCGGGGCGGGTAATTTGCGTCGTCCCACAACCAGTGGTCGTAGCCGTTCGAGTAGAAGACCACCGGGCGGCGGCCGAACCGCTTCTCCAGGCAGTCCGCGTACAGCTTCGCCTGCTGCTGGCCGACGCGGGCGTCCCGCTTGGTGCGCTTCGCCTCGATCAGCGCGAGCGGCAGCCCGTCGTCGCCCCACAGCACGTAATCGACGTACCCCTCGCCCTTGTTGTTGGGCATCCCGGTGACGGGGAACTCGCGATCGCGGGTCTGGTCGAGGGGCCAGCCGGCTTCCTTCAGCAGGAGGTCGATGAAGTAGTCGCGGGTCTCGGCCTCGGAGTAGTCGTGCGTGTCGGCCTGCGCGGTGTTGGCCTTCTTCGCCTCGGCGATCTCGGCCCGCAGTTTGGCGAGTTCGGCGTCGAGCGCGTTCTTGTCCGCGAGCAGGGCGGACAGCTTTTCGTCCTTCTCGTGAAGCTGCGTTTCGAGCTTCTGGAGCTGCTCGGTGGTCTGCTTGGGGACCGGGGCCGACGTGGGCAGTTTGGCAGGATCGAACGCGAGCCCGGCGGGCGGCTTGGCGCCCTTCGCGTAGGTGTGGGCGAGCCAGTAGCCGACGTGGAACAGCTCCTTGACCGCGACCTGGGCCTCGTACTCGGACACGGCCCGCTGGCTGTGAACGGCGTTGTTGCCGAGCTTGGTGACGAGCTTGGCTTTGTTGAACACGGCGTCGCCGGCCGCGTTCTTGAACGTCGGCTCGTGGACCAGCGCGCCCAGGTTGTCCTGGTACGGCAGCACCACCGCGGAGTCGTGCTTGTAAACCCAGTGGACGAGCAACTCGAGCGCGCGGCGGGCGTAGAAGCACGCGGTGCGCGGGTCCGGGTGAACGGCCGACTCGGCACGGGTCGCGGCGTCGTACACGTCGGGCCACTCGGGCTGGAGGAAGGCGAAGTGGCTCATGGTTCCCACACGATCAGGGGGTTCGGTTGCTTGCGCAGCACGTAGAGCGTGGCGGCGATCACGGCCCGGTCGTCCGGCAGCTTGCGGGTGGAGCCCTTGGCGGTCCACCACGTGCCCGAGCGGGGGCGCCCGAAGGCGCGGTTGAGCGCGCGAGAGCCGTAAGCCTTGAGGTCGGCGAGCACCTTTCCCGGGTCCGGGTCGCCGGGCACTTCCAGCACGAGGTGGAAGTGGTTGTGCATGATCGCGACCGCGTACAGCACCCACCCGCGGTACGCGGCGGTTTCCCGGAACTGCCCCAGGACGACCGCGGCCTGTTCCGCACTCAGGTAGATCGGCGGGCCGCTCATCAGTTCGCGGGCGCTGGCTTCCAGGCCGGGTATCGGCTCCTCGCTCGGCTCGCCGGGGGCGTCGTGCTCGATCCGCACGGTACCGGGCTCGTCGCCGGGGCGCACGTCGCGCACGGAGGTGACCGAGCCCCGCCGGTCGCCGGGCAGCCACGAGCCGTAGGTGGTGGTGGTCAGCAGCCACACGCGCATCTCGAACGCTCCGGTCGGTTGAGAGCGCTCCCGGCTCGCCGAGGTCGATCCCCGCGCCGGTCGGTCTTGCTCCGGTCGCTGACGCTCCCGGCTCGCCGAGGTCGATCCGCGCTCTCGAAGGCGCCTCCGGTCGCTAGCGGGAACTCCGGTCGCTGACGCTCCCGGCTCGCCGCGCGGCCGATTTTTCCCCGAAACGCTCAGAACGCGATACGGTTTGCGCTTCACCTCGGCGAGCCGGGAGCGTCAGCGACCGGAGCCGTCAACAGCGCGTCCCGGTCCGCGGTTCAAAGTTCCCCTCGAAACGCCCGGTACTGTAGCGACGCGAACAGCGCATCCAGTTGCACCAACGAAGCCCGGTGCGCCGACCGCACCCGCTCGACCGCCGCGACCCGCTTCGCGAACTCTTGCTGAAGCGGCAGCGGGGGGAGCGGCATCGGAAGAGCACGGAGCCCGGGGCCACTGAAATTCTGCTGCGCTGACTGCTTCGATCGTACTTGCACGATGTCCTGAATCTTTGGCGTCGTCAGAACCGCACGCGCATACGCAGGGTCGATTGCAGGGCCGAAACGCATGACGATGAAGTACGCGCCCGCAATACAAACCGGGGCATCTGGGCCGATGAGTGCCACCTTGCCGACCGTCGCGCCGGTCCTCGCGAACAGAATGTCGCCCGCGCGAAGAGAGTATTTCTCCAAATCCTCTGCTGCAACAATGAGACGTGGCATCGCAGCGAAATCAAGTCGTCCAAACTCGTCCAAGTCGGTAATGCGGACGATCCTCACGCCATTGGTCGAATAGACTTCGTTATAAAACCTCGGCCCGTATAGCTGAAAGACAAGCTGATCTCCGACTGATGACGTTGGCCATCCCTTCGGGTTCGTCACCGGGTCACCGAACATCTCCCCGAAGATCGCCTGCGGCAGCGCGTCCAGCTTGGCGAGCGCGGCCCGGCGCTTCGCCCGCAGCGCGTCCGCGTGGTCAAGGATGGCCGCGATTCGCTGCTGTTCTAGCAACGGAGGGTACACGAAGGGCAGCGCGCGGATGATGTCCGTGTTCAAGTTCGGCATGGTTTGGCCTTTAGCATTGTGCTCAAGCCATTTGCCTACCGATCTCTGCTGGAGGTATCTGCGGACGTATCCGATACAAATGTCCGGCGAGTTTAGGCGAATCCGAATGCTGCCCGTTCCGCAAAGCCAGCCGCTTTCTGACTCCGTCACGATAGCGAAGCGAGCAACATCACCTCGCCGACTGAAAATCACATCACCAACGCGCAGCTCGTGCCGTTGGAGACGCTGGACGTGGGCAGTGTCGACTCTCGCGATTCGATCGCAAACAACCTGCCCGTCTTTCATATCTTGTGGCATCACGACGGGTGTGCCATCTTCCGAGTAATCCGAAGCGTGTAACTGGCTCCCGAACGGACCCGTTTGAATTTCGCCACCGAATTTGTCGCAGATAGCGCCGACTGTGGTCGCCCAACGCGAGTTGGGCGGCGGTGTCTCGATTGCTTCGTCGCTCACTTCAGCATCTCCTTCAATTCCGCCATCCTCTTCTGAATCTCCTCCTCGATCTGGGCGAGTTCGGCGAGCAACTTGTGCGGCGGGTCGTGGGCCACCTCCTCGTGAACCACTTCCTTGTACCGGTTCAGGCTCAGGTCGTAGCCCTGGGCGACGATGTCGGCCTTCGGCACACAGAAGCTCTGCGCGGTCCGCGGGCGCTTGCACTCGGCCCCGTTGTGTTCCTTCCACCGCGCCAGTACGTCGGGCAGGTTGTTCTTGAGGTGTTCGTCGGCCGTGAGCGCCGCTTTCGGCACCGGCCCGAGCTTGTCCTCGGTGAGCAGCGGGGTGCGCTTGTCGTCGAGGCTCCAGCCGTCCGCGTCCACGTCATAGAACCAGACGTGCTCGGTGCCGCCGCTGTTCGTCTTGGTGAACAGCAGGACCGCCGTGGACACGCCCGCGTAGGGCTTGAACACGCCCCCGGGCAGCGACACCACCCCGTCGAGCTTCTGCTCCTCCACGAGCAGTTTCCGCAGCGCCTTGTGCGCCGTCGAGGAGCCGAACAGCACTCCGTCGGGGACGATCACCGCGGCCCGCCCGCCGGGCTTCAGCAGCCGGATGAAGAGAGCCAGGAACAGCAGCTCCGTCTTCTTGGTCTTGACCACCCGCTGAAGTTCGGTGGCGCAGTTCTCGTAGTCGAGGCTGCCGGCGAACGGCGGGTTCGCGAGCAGCAGCGAGAACGCGTCTTCCTCCAACCCGCTGTCTTGCTTGGCGAGCGCGTCGCGGTAGCGGATGTCGGGTTGCTCCACGCCGTGGAGCAGCATGTTCATGCTGCCGATCCGGAGCATGGTGCGGTCGAAATCGAACCCGTGGAACAGGTTGGTGTGGAAGTGCTCCTTGAGCTTCGGGTTGGTGAGCACCTCGGGGTGCCGCTCGCGCAGGTACTCACCCGCGGCGACCAGGAACCCGGCGGTACCGCACGCGGGGTCGCAGACGGTGTCCTTGGGAGTCGGTGCGGTCAGCTCGACCATCAAGCGGATGATGTGCCGCGGGGTCCGGAACTGCCCGTTCTGCCCGGCGCTGGCGATCTTGCCGAGCATGTACTCGTACAGGTCGCCCTTGGTGTCGCGGTCCTGCATTGGCACGCCGTCTATCATGTCCACGACGCGCGCCAGCAGCGTGCGCGGCACCGTGAACCGGGCGTCCTTCATGTGCGTGGCGTAGGTCGAATCGGACCCGCCGAGCGTTTGCAGGAACGGGAACACGTGCTCCCCGACCACCTTGTACATGGTGTCGGGGTCGAAGTGCTTGAACCGCGACCAGCGCAGGTCGTCATAGGGGCGGCCGAGCGGATCGTTCCCGGCGGGGAAGATGCGCCGCTCCATCGGCTTCTTGGTGGCGTTGGCCTTGTTCTCGGCCAGAGTGTGCAAGTCGTCGAGCCGCTTGATGAACAGCAGATAGGTGATCTGCTCGATGACCTCGATCGGGTTGGCGATGCCGCCGGCCCAAAAGGCGTCCCAAATGCGATCGATCTGCCCGCGAATTTCGCCGGTGAGCATGGGCGGGATGAAACCTCAAATCAACGCCTTACCAATCTGTCCCGATTGGTGTCGGTTTAGAATTACCGCCTGCGCTCGCTTTTGCAAGGAAAGAAGCGATTGCTTCCGGCTGTCACTGCGGGGTGCTACGGGGAGCGGAGGGCGGGTGTAACCGGCATGCCGCGGGTGAAAATGAACCCACAAGGCTTCAAACAACTTATTCGAACGCCCGGTGAAGTCAGACGGCGTCACACGTCGCTAGAAATAGCCAGCACGGCACTTGATAGTGCACATGCAATCAGATAACCTCGCTGTGCCGGTCCCTTCACTGCTTACTGAGTGGGCCGGCATTTGCTTGAGGAGCACCCCGCGTGTCCGCACCCGATGCGAAACCGGGGATCACGGACGTTCCCCTGCTGGTGTACCAACCGCTTCCGGCGGTGACGGACGAACTGTACGTCGTGCATTACGCGGCCGGGCCGCGGCCCAACGGATACGCGCCGACGCCGCCGGTCGCTGCGATCGTTGTACGGCACGTGCTCAGTGGCACAAACATCACGTTCGCCACGTTCACCGAGGCCGAGGTGGCGGGCCTTCCCCACGACGAGTTCCTGACCCACCTCCCGAACCTTGAGCGCGACACGCTCAGCGCGTTCACCGACTACGCGACGAACCGGCCCCGCGCGATGTGGGTGCATTGGCGGATGCGTGACGCTGTCTTCGGGTTCGATGTGCTGACCTAACGGGCGCGGGTGCATCGGGTACTCGCCCACAGCATCGCGCCGGAACGCCGGTTCGACCTGTCGCACTACCTGTCGCGGCGGTACGGTGACGAGTTCGCGCCCCGCCCGCGGTTGTGGAACGCGGACCGCCGGAACTTCGGCGAAGTGAACGGGTTACTCGACAAGAAGGCCCAAGAACTGGCCTGGGAGCGCGGCAACTACGCCGCGGTGCTGGGCTCGGTCACGGCCGGCGTGGAGGCCATCGCCCGGCTGTTCGATCGCGCCCGGGCCGAAAAGTTCATCAGCGGCGAGGGCGGACCGTACCAGGGGGCCGACTCAAACACCCTTTCGACCTCGACCGGCCAGTTGAGCCACACGGTGATCCGCCCGACTCGCCTGCCGTCGTCTCCGGGGCCGTACGTTCGGTTGCACCGGGAACTACTCGACCCGAGCCGACTGACCGCGCGGCACCAGGCGCTGCTCGCCGAGTTGCTCCGCCTGCGGGCGTTCGACCGGCCGTCGTGTGTCACCACCGGGGAGCTGGCGGTCGCCGTTGACGGCCCGGGGGCGCGAGAGGCTTCGTTCAAGCACCCGGTGTCCGAGCTTCGCCGCTGGGAATGTGTCGAGACCGCAGAAGGCCGCGGGGGCGGTGTCTGGCTGACCGGCACCGGGCGTGTCATTGCCGAGGGGGACGGCACCTGAGTTAACGGTGCGCTCCGTTTCGCCAACGGTGCGCTCAGTCACGTGCCTGTTGGTCAGATCGTGTCCGGTCGAAAACTGGTGTGCCGGGAACGCACCTCCGCGGACCCGAACACAGGAGCCGGTTGTGAACCCGCCCCCTTCGACTTCTCCGGGTGCGCCTTCGCGTGCGCCCGGATCACCCTGGCCGCTCGACGAAGCCGCGGCGTACCTGCACATCTCCGCGCGCCACTTGCAGCGCCTGATCGACGCGAGCAAGGTCCGGTCGGTGCGCCTCGGGCGTCGCCGGCTGATCCCGGACGCCGAGGTCCAGCGGCTCGCCCGCAACGGCTGCTGAGTACCGCAACCGTACAACCCTGCACGCTTCCGCACACTTCCGCACACCGGCTTCAGGCGCCGCGTGACGCGTTCTGACCCCGCCGGCGCCGGACGCGTCGGCCCTCACGGAATCACGGACGATGAGCGATACCAGAGGCGACGAGCGTCGCGAGCAACTCACCGCGGTCACCGGCGCGCGGCCGTGCCCGGTGTGTGCCGGCGACCACAAGTGCGCCGTCGGCGACGGGGGACTGATCCTGTGCGGCCGGTGCGAAGGACCGGTACTCGGGTTCCGGCACCTCGGGCCGTCGAAAGGCGACCCGCAATTCCACGTCTACCGGCGGGATGAGGCACCGGTTCCGGTGGCCGCCCCGAAGGGCCGCCCGCCGCGTGCGTGGGGCGAGGTGGCCCGCGCCTGCGCGACGGCGTTCGGGCCGGACGCGCGGGCCGAACTGGCGGGCCGTCTGGCCCTGCCGCCCCAGGTGTTTGATCACCTTCCGCTCGTCGGGGTGTCCGGACGCGGTTCCGCCGGGCGAACGTTCACGTTCCCGGAGTGTGCCGCCGACGGGACGATCATCGGCCTGTCCACGCGGGCGCCTGATCCGGCGGGCACCGACGTCAAGAAGATGCTCCCGGGGAGCAAGCGCGGGCTGACCGTTCCGGTCGGGTGGCGCGAGCGCGCCGGGCCGGTGCTGCTGGTCGAGGGGGCGTCGGACACGCTCGCCCTGACCGCGGCCGGGTTGCCGGCGGTCGGGCGCCCGTCGAACACCGGCGGCGGGGCGCACCTGGCCGCCCTGCTGCGCGACCTCCCAACCGACCGGCCGGTTCTCGTTGTCGGCGAAAACGACCGTAAGGACGACGGCTCGTGGCCGGGACGAGAGGGCGCGGAACGGATCGCCGCGGGGCTGCGGGACGCGCTCGGTCGCACGGTGCCGGTCGCCATGACACCGGACGGTGCCAAAGACGTGCGCCAGTGGCTGATCGAGCGTGTGAAGGCGGGGGCGGAGTGGGACGAGGCCGGACGCGAGCTGGTGGAGGCGCTCACCGCCGAATCGAAACAACCGCTCCCGGACGAGCGCCCCGAGATCCTCGTGACCACGGAAGAGCACGCGGTGAACGACGCGGCCGCGGCGGCGCTGGCCGGGGCCGAGGGCGTGTACCAGCGGGGCGGGCAGTTGGTGCGCGTGCTGCGGCTCGACGAGCCCGACGCGGACGGGGCCGCGGTGCGGGTGCCGGCCGGCGCGACGGTGATCCGCGAGTTGAGCCCGCCGCTGTTGCGCGAGCAGTTCACCCGCTCGGCCGACTGGTTCCGGATGGCGCCGGCCGGCGAAGGCGAGTTCGAGCGGGTTCCCGCCCACCCGCCGGGGTGGGCCGTGCAGGCGGTGTACTCGCGCGGGTTCTGGCCCGGGGTGTCACGGCTCGAGGCGGTGGTCACGCACCCGGTGCTGCTCCCCGACGGGTCGCTCCTGGCGAACAACGGCTACCACCGCCCGACCGGGGTGCTGGTGTGCCTGCCGAACCGGATGCGGCTTTCGGTGCCCGAACGGCCGAGCCGGAGCGACGCGACCACGGCGGTCGAGTTGCTCGTGGACGCGGTGTGCGACTTCCCGTTCGAGCGGCCCGAGCACCGCGGGGCGTGGCTGGCCGGGCTGCTGACCCCGCTCGCGTGGTTCGCGTTCGACGGCCCGGCCCCGTTCTTCCTGATCGACGGGAACGTGCGCGGGATCGGGAAAGGGCTGCTGGCCGACACCGTGGCGCTGCCGGTGCTGGGGCGCCGGTTCTCGGCCATGTCGTACACGCCCGACCGCGAGGAGCTGCGCAAGCGGATCACGAGTGTCGCGACCGGGGGCGAGCGGATGGTCCTGTTGGACAACCTGGCCGGGCCGATCGGCAACGACCAGCTCGACGCGATGCTGACCGCGGACCGGTGGCAGGACCGGCTGCTGGGCGGGAACCGGGTGTACGACGGGCCGCTGAACGTGGTGTGGTACGGCACCGGCAACAACTGCGAGCTGCGGGCCGACACGAGCCGGCGCACGTGCCACATCCGGCTGGAATCGACGGACGAGCGGCCCGAGGACCGGGCCGGGTTCAAGTACCCGCGGCTCCGGGCGCACCTGCGGGGGCGCCGAGACGAATACCTGTCAGCCGCCCTGACCGTGCTGCGCGGCTGGGTGGTGGCCGGGCGCCCGGCCGCCGGGCTGCCGCCGTGGGGCAGTTACGAGTCGTGGTCCGAGGTGGTGCGCGCGGCGGTGGTGTGGGCCGGGCTCGCGGACCCCGGGCTGACGCGGGTCGCGCTGCAGACGGCCGCCGACCGGAACGCGCTGGCGATGGGGCTGTTGCTCCAGTGCCTCGCGCGGCGCGACCCGGACCGGCAGGGGCTGACCACCGCCGAGATCCTCGAAGCCTCACGGGACGACCACGAGTTGCGAACCGCGGTCGAGGACCTGGCCGGCCGGTTGGACGTCCGCGCGCTGGGGTACACGCTGCGGTCGTTCGCGCGGCGCAACTTCGAGAACCGGTTCCTCGACCGCGTCGCGAGCACCGGACGCGGGGCGCGGTGGGCGGTGTACCCGATGACCGAGTTCCACGTGCGCCGCTCCGCATCGTCACCATCGCCACCATCGTCGCCCGATGTGGCTGACGATGGTGGCGATGGTGACGATGGTTCCGAGCGCGGGGCGGTATCGGGCACCCTGTTCGACGTCGCACGCACCGGGTTGCCGGACTGAGCCGGGCCGGCGCAGGCGGGCGGAGGCGTTCGGGTACCGAGCGGTTCGGCCCGAGATTCCGGGCGGTCCGGTGTGAGGGTATCATGCACGGCGGTCGTGTCGGGCGCGGTTCCTGCTCGCTGCGGTGCCGCCGACCACTATTGTGAGGGTTCCGCACATGGGTTCGGTGTTCCGTAAGACCTACACGAAACCGCTCCCGGCCGGTGCCGAGGTCGTGGAGAAGAGCGGCCAACGGGTCGCGCGCTGGCGGGTTCGTGGGAAGCTGCGCACGGCCCCGCTGGCGGCCCCGGGGGCGGGGCCGGTCCGGGTGCTGATCGAGGGCCGCACGTACTTCGCGAAGTACCGGGACCACGCGGGCGCGCTGGTCACCCGGCCGACCGGCTGCAAGGACGAGCAGGCCGCGCGGCAGGTGCTCGCCAAGTGGGAGCGCGAGGTCGAGCAGATCAAGGCCGGCACGCTCGACCGCAAGGCCCTGGACACCGCCCGCCTCTCCACCGCCCCGCTCGAACAGCACCTGGCGGCGTACGAGCGCTCGCTGGTCGCGGCGGAGGTGTCGGACACGTACCGCGCGAACGTGCTGCGGGCCGTTCGCCGCGTGGCCGGCGAGTGCTCGGTGAGCACCCCCGCGGACCTGCGCCGCGAGGCCGTGGAGGACTGGCTCGCGGCGCGGATCGGCGAGGGGATGAGCGCGCGGAGCCGGAACTACTACCGGGAATCGCTGATCGCGTTCTCGAACTGGTGCGTTCAGTCGGGGCGGCTGGGCGCGCACGACCTGGATCGCATCCCGAAAGCCGACCAGAAATCGGACCCGCGACGGCAGCGACGGGCGCTCACGGAACACGAACTGCGCCGGCTGCTCGCGGTCGCCGCCGAGCGTCCGTTGCTCGACGCGAAGACGGTGCGTCGTGGCGCCCGCCGGGGTGAAGCGGTTGCGCAACTGAAGCCCGAAACGGAGGCGCGGCTCCGCGCGGCCGGGCGCGAGCGGGTGCTGATCTACAAGACGCTGGTGTTGACCGGGCTCCGGAAGAACGAGCTGGCGACGCTGACGGTCGGGCAGCTCGACCTGACCGAGGGGGCGGCGTTCTTGCAACTGGACGCGGCCGACGAGAAGAGCCGCGAGGGGAATGCGATTGCGATCCGGGACGACCTCGCCGCGGACCTGCGCGCCTGGCTGGGTGAGAAATTGAGCGCGGTTCAGGCGGTTGCCCGGGAAACCGGTGCGCCGGTTCCGGAGTCGCCTCCGGGTAACGACTTGCTATTCGTCGTCCCGGACGGACTGATTCGGATCTTGGACCGCGATTTGAAGGCGGCCCAGATTCCAAAACGCGACGACCGCGGGCGCACGGTGGACATGCACGCGATGCGGACCACGTTCGGTACGTTCCTGAGTAAGACGGGGGCGGCCCCGCGGGTGGCGCAGGCGGCCATGCGGCACTCGGACATCAAGCTGACGATGGGCGTGTACACCGATACGCGGCTGCTGGACGTGCGCGGGGCAGTCGAGAACTTGCCCGCACTCCCATTACCTGGTGGGACGGTTCCCAGGCCCCCAGACGCCGACGGTCGTTCCGGTGCGGTGAACGGGCTCGAGAAAAGTTCTTCCGGTGCGCTTGCACCACCGCTTGCACCACTTCCAGGCCGGCCGGGTCAAATCCCGTCATCTGGGGGCAACACGGGCCAGACCGACGGTCTTCAGATCGCGAGGCAGGAAATCGACGTAAGTGCAATTGCTGGCAACGAAAAACCCTCGCTGACAGCTACTGTCAGCGAGGGTCTCGTTCTTCAACAAGTCGGGCTGATAGGATTTGAACCTACGACCTCTTGGTCCCGAACCAAGCGCTCTAGCCAAGCTGAGCTACAGCCCGTTGCTTCAATCGTGAGGTTATGTTATCGGCCGGCACACCAGAGTCAATAGCCGCTGCCGAATGCTTCTGTCCGTTGCCACGGGATTTGTCTCGCGTCATACTGAGGACACCAGCCGCCACCGCTGGTTCGCGCCGTCCCGGTCGCGTTTCCCGTTTCGCACCGTCGCACCGCAGTTAATCGGCGCACCGTATGTACACAATGGTCGTTGCGCTCGCCCCGTGGGTCGCCGCTGGTACCGCGGCGGTTGCCGGCCCGCTCCTTATCCACCTCCTCTACCGCAAACGCTACCAAGTCGTTCCCTGGGCCGCCATCAGGTTCCTTGTCGTCGCCGAGCGCCGCCACAAGCGCCGCATCGACCAGTGGCTTCTGCTCCTGCTGCGCGTCTTCGCTCTTCTGCTCGTTCTGTTCGCGATGCTGGCAACCAACCGCGCCGCCGAGGAGTTGTGGCAGCGCGTCACGCCCGGTGCCACGGAAACCGTCGCCAACGTGCCCCGCACGCACCACGTGATCGTGCTCGACGCCTCGCTCAGTATGACCGCGCGCACCGACGGCGACCAGACCCGGTTCCAACGCGCCCTCACGCAAGCGGAGGCGCTCGTACACGCCGGGCGCGACGGCGACGGGTACACGGTTCTCGTGCTCGGCGCCGCGCAGCCTCTTGTTCCCGGGCCGGCCAACGACCGCGATAAGGTTGTCGCCGAAATCAGGAAGGCCAAACCCACGCACGGGGCCGGGGACCATGCGGCGGTGCTCACCAGCGTGGCGGACATCTTGGCTCACTCTCCCCGCGCGTACCCCCGGCGCCAGCTGACGATTTTCACCGACCTCCAGAAGTCGTCCTGGGGTAACGCCGTCCCGCGTGCCGAGAGCGGCACCGCCGAGGCGTGGCCGCGCGTCACCGCGCGCGCCGATGCGGTCATCGTGGACTGCGCGGGGCGCGACGCCGAGAACCTGGCGGTCGCCGAGGTCGCGCTCGCCGACCCCATGCCGCTCGTCGATCAGCCCGTTTCGGTCACCGTTAGCGTCGCGAACTTCGGGCGCGCCGAGCGCAAGGGCGTCCGCGTCGAGCTCCTCGTGGGGCGCCCGACCGGCGGTGCGCCGGTGCCCGTCGCGCAACGGGAACTTGAGCCCGTGGTGCCCGGCGGGCGGCAGAGCGTCCGGTTCGATCTGGACGTACCGCACCGGTTCCGCGAGCGCGGGGTTCACGTCCTGCTCGCCCGCATCGTCGGCGGCGACGACCTCCCGGCCGACGACGCGCGTGCGGTCGCCGTTGAGGTGCGCGACGGGATCCACGCGCTGCTCGTGGACGGTCGCGCGGACCCGGACCCGAAGCGGCGGGCCGCGACGCTGCTCAACTTCGCGCTGTTCCCGCCTCAAGCCAAGTACACCGACACGCCGAACCGCCCCAGGGTGGTCACGCCCGCAGAGTTCACCGACCCCGCCGCAGATCACCTCGCCGGGACCGACTGCGTGTTCCTGTGCGACGTACCGGGGCCGACTCCGGACATGGCCGCGAAGTTGGACGCGGTGCTCCGGCGGGGCGGGACCGTTGTGTTCGGGCTGGGACCCAACGCCGCACGCGACCGCGCCCAGTACAACGCCGTTTTTCACCGCGGCGGCGAGGGCGTGCTGCCGGGCGCGCTCGTTGAGACCGTGGCCGTGAGCGGCCCGGACGACCCGGGTTTCCGGTTGGCCGCCGAGGACGAGGCCTACCGGCGACCGCCGCTGCTCATGTTCGGCGCCCCCGAACTGCGGAGCGAGCTGATCAACGAGCCGTTCCGGTCTTACGTCCGGATCGAGGCGCCCGCCGACGGCGACCCGAACCGGCTCCTCACCTTCTCCCGCGCCGGCTCCGCGCCCCTGGCGCCGGGCGCGTCCGCCGCGAAGCCGGACCCCGCGCTGGTCGAGTGGAAGAAGCACCGCGGCCGGGTGTACGTGTTCGCCAGCACGTTCAACCGCGACTGGACCGACTGGCCCGCCATGCAGACGTACCTCGTGTTCTGGCACGAGTTCCTGAAGTACTGCGTCGCGAACCCGGACCGCCACACGCTGCGCGTCGGGGACGGGATCGAGGAGTTCTTCCCGGCCAGCGCCGCGGGGCTCACCACGAGACTCACCGGCCCGGACGGGCTCTCCGCCAGCGTGCCGTTAGTCATGCAGGGCGAGGCCGGCGTCGCCCGGTTTGCCGACACCGCGGTGAGCGGGCTGTACCGGATCGAGCTGAGCGGCGCCCCGGACCGCGTGTTCGCGGTAAACGTGCCCGAACTCGTGCCGGGCACGCCCACCGAGTCCGACCTGGCCCGTGTGGACCCGCGGGAGTTCCGCTCGCTGGCCGGGCTTCAGTTCGTGACCGACGCGGCCGACGCCCAGCCCACCAGCGAGAGCGGCGCGACCGTCACCACCGCGCCCAAACCGCACGGCCCGCGGCTGGCTCGCGCGGCCGTGCTACTCGCGGTGCTGTTCCTGGCGGCGGAACTCGTCGCCGCCTGGCGGCTCGGGCCGTCGCGCACCGGCGGGGTCGGTCCCCCGCCCGCCCGCGCGCTGCCCGCAAAGGCGCTCGCCCTCGCGGGCGCGCTGCTCCCGCTCGGGGTCGGGGCGCTCTTGCTGTTCGCGGTGCTCCACGCCGACCGCACCGGGAGCCCGCTCGGGTTCCTCCCACACAACATCCGATCCACGATTGAAGGCGCCGCGGGCGTGCCCGCCGCCGGCCCCGGCGAAGGGACGAAGTGGCGGTTCGAGGGCACCACGGCCTTCTTCAAGAGCCCCCACGCCGACCGCCGCGTGGTCGCGGGCCTTGCGGGCCTGTGCCTCGCGCTCACGGGCGCCGTCTACTGGTGCGAACGGCGGGCGGCGGGCGGGGGCGGGCGGGTGGGCGTCCTGGCCGCTCTCCGCGCGGTCACGTTCGCGCTCGCGTTCTACGTCTTGCTCGCCCAACTGACGCTCCGGTTCGACCGCGAGGGGTGGCCCGAGGTGGTGATTCTGCTCGACACGTCCGCGAGCATGGCGAAGGTGGACGAGTTGCGCGACCCCGCGGTGCGCGCGAAGGCCGCGGAACTGGTCGGGGCGGCCGACCTGTCCCACGCGCACCGCCTGAAGCTGGCCCAGATGCTGCTCACCCGCAAGGACGCCGACTGGCTCGACCGGTTGCTCCGCGAGAAGCAGGTGCGCGTCCACGTGTTCGCGGTGGACACGCAGGTGCGGCAGGTCGGCACGGCGGACGAAGAGGGGCGGCTCGACGAGGTGCGGGAGGCGCTGGTGGGGCTGCCGCCCGCCGGCGACGGGTCGCACCTCGGCGGCGGGGTCGAAGACGTGCTCAAGCGGTTCCGCGGCAGCACCCTCGCGGCCGTCGTCATGTTCACCGACGGCGTGACCACCGCCGGCGACGACCTGCCCAAGGCGGCCCGGGCGGCGGCGGTCGAGGGGGTGCCGCTGTACCTCGTCGGCACCGGCGACCCGTGGCAGACGCCGGACCTCGCGCTCACCGACCTCCAGGTGGAGGACGTGGTGGGGTGGGGGGACCAGCTCGTGTTCAAGGCGCGGCTGACCGCGCGCGGCGAGGTGCCGCCGGCCCCGGTCACCGTGACCCTTTCCGAGAAGCTCCCGAACGGCAAAGTTGTGGAGCGCGGCCGCAGCACCGTCACCCCCGACCTGAACGGCAACCCGGTGGACGTGTCCCTCGCACACGCGCCCCAGGAAGTGGGCGAGAAGACGTTCATCCTCAGCGTGCCCGCGGTGCCGAACGAGACCAACCGGCGCAACAACGAGGTGCAGCGCGCGGTGCTCGTGACCGAGTCGCGGCGGGTCCGCGTGCTGTACGTCGAGGGGTACCCGCGGTACGACTTCCGGTTCGTGAAGGTGCTGCTCGAGCGGGAGTCGGACAAGTCGACCGGCGGGAAGTCGATCGAGGCGCAGGTGGTGCTGCTGGACGCCTCGAAGGGGTGGGCCGAGACCGACCGGTCGGCGTTCCGGGGCGACTTCCCGACCCGCACCGAGCTGTTCAACTTCGACGTGGTGATCCTGGGGGACGTGGACCCGAAGCAGGTGCCGCGGCCCGCGGTGGCGCTGCGCGACCTGGCCGATTTCGTGAAGGAGAAGGGCGGCGGGCTGCTGTTCCTGTGCGGCGAGCACGGCACCCCCGCGGCCTTCGCCGACACCCCGCTGGCCGAGGTGCTCCCCGTCACCCCCGGGGACCCGCCCGCCGCGACCCGCCCGCCGGAGGAGCAGCCCCTGGTCGAGGGCTACCGGCCGAAGTGGACCCCGAGCGGCCGCCAGCACCCGCTGTTTCTGCTCTCGCCCGACGAGGGCGCGTCGGCGCGGCAGTGGGGCCAGTTCCAGGAGCTGCTGTGGCACGCCAAGGGGTACCGCACGAAGCCCGCGGCCCGGGTGCTCGCGACCCACCCGACGCTGCGCGCCGAGGGCGGCCCGGCGGCCGAGAACCACCCGCTCGTCGTTCAGCATTTCGTGGGCAACGGCCCGGTGCTGTTCTTCGGGTTCGATGACACGTGGCGGTGGCGGTTCCGCAACGACGAGGAGCACTTCGACCGGTTCTGGATGCAGGCGGTGCGGGTGCTGGCGCGGTCGCGGGTGCGGCGCCCCGAGGTGCGGGTGCAGCCGAAGTCCGAGTTCCGCCGGGACGAGAAGGTGACGGTGGAGGTGCGGTTCCCGGTCGAGGCCCCGGCGCCGGTGGGCAACAACCCGGTGCGAGTCCTCATGACCCGGGCGCCGCTGGCCAACGAGGACGGCGCCCCGCGCCCGGGGCGGGCGGAGACGACGACCCTGACCCTGACCCGGGCGCCGGGGCCGAACGTGGTGTTCGCGGCGACCCTGGCGCGGGCGCCGGAGGGCGAGTACCGGTTCGAGCTGGTGGACCCGGAGGTGCCGGGCTCGCGCCCGTCCGCGCTCGCGCGGGTGCTGCCCCCGGTCGACGAGCGGGAGCGCACCGAACTGAACCGGGCCGACCTCCAGGCGGCGGCGAGCGTTTCCGGGGGCGGGTTCTACACGCTCGCGAACGCGACCGACGTGTTCAACGATATGAAGGCCGCGCAGCGGGTGACGCTGAACGAGCCGTGCCCTCCGGTGCCGCTGTGGAACCACCCGCTGCTGTACGCGCTGGTTTTGTCGCTGCTGCTGGCCGAGTGGCTTTTGCGGAAGCGCGAGCGGCTGTTATGATTGGGGGGCGCGCCCCGGCGCGAATGAGAGGTGAGCGAGCGCGCGGTTGATGGATCCGTTCCGCTCTCCCGGCCGCTCCCGCTGAGGAAAGTCGGGGCCGAGTTGCGATCGCTGCCGTGGGTCGGGGTCGTTGCCGTGCGGTCGCTCTCGCAACCGCGCCGTCAAGAAGAGGTCCGCATGGCACTGCTGCTGCGCCCGCCGACGGATCGCGAATCGCTCGCCGACCGGCTCGCCGAACTGGGCCGCACGCGGAAGCGGGTGGCCGTTGCGTCCGGGGTGTTCGCGTTCGTCGCGGTCGCCGTGGGCGGGGCCGCGGGCGCGGGGGTGCTCGACGCGGCGGCTCACCTTTCGCCCGCGGCCCGGGCGTTCGCGCTGGTGGCGGTCCTTGTGGCGGCCGGGGCCGTCTGGGTCCGCGGGCCGGGACGCGCCCGGCGGCTCCGCACCGACGCCCTCGCCGTCTCGCTGGAACTCGAAGACCGGTTCCCCGCGCTCAACGACTCGCTCGCGTCGGCGGTGTCGTTTCTCGGTACCGCCGCCGGGGACGAGCCCCCTCCGGAGCGGCCGGGCGTGTCGAACCGGCTCACCTCGGTCGCGGTCCGCGCCGCCGAGCGGCGTGTGGGCCGGTTGCCGCTCGAGCACCTGGTCCCTTACGGGCCGTGCTGGCGGAACGGGTGGCTCTGCGCCGCCGCGCTGGCCGTCGCGTTCCCGTTAGCGCTGTTCAACCTCGACGCGGCCGGTGTCGCGGCCGTCCGGCTCGCGGACCCGTTCGGCGCGCACCCCTGGCCCACCAAGACGCGGATCGAGCTCCTTTCGCCGGGCGAGTTCCCCGCCCGGATCGCGAAGGGCGAGGCGTTCGAGCTCCGGTTCGCGGTGCGCGGGGCGCTCAACGGCCCCGCGACCGTGTCCGTGCGCGTCCGGGACGGCGGCGAGTTCGAGGAGCAATTCCCGCTCGCCATGAACAACGACCCGAAGGTGGCCGGGGCCGCGGTCGTGACCGTCCGGTTCGATCCCGCCCGCGTGCCGAACACGTTCGAGCTGCGCGTGACCGCCAACGACGGCGCGACCGAGTGGCAAACGGTGGACGTGGTCCCGCCGCCCCGGCTCGTCCCGCTGGACGGTCGGCCGTCGCCGCACCTCGTGCTCACGCCGCCGGCGTACGCGGGGCTCGCCCCGCTCGACATCGACGGCGTCGAGCGGCTCGAAGTGCCGACGGGTACGCTCGTCCGGTTCCGCGCGGCGGCCGACGTGAGGCTGTCCGCCGCGGTGCTCACCTTCGTCGGCGACCGGGGCTCCGTCGCACCCGCCGTTCCGTTCGCCCACCTGGGGCACCTCGACCCCCTGGCCGCGGTCGCCGCACAGGCGCTGGCCGACGAGGTGACCGCCGACATCCCGCTCACGGTCTCCGGGGACGGTGCCCTCATTTCCGCGACGTTCACCCCGCGGCTGTCGGGCTTATATGCGCTGCGGCTGACCGACGACACCGGCCTAACCGGCACACGGACTCTGAAGATCGATCTCACACCGGACCCGGTACCGAAGGTCACGCTGAGCCGGCCGGTCGCGGGCCGTGACCCTCAGTACCTGGCGCCGACCGCGGCGGTGCGGCTCGCCGCGGTGGCCGAGGACCCGCTCTACGGCGCGCGTCGGTTGTTTCTGGAGTACCGCGTCGGCCGCGACGGCTCGGTGCGCACGATTCCGCTTGCGACCGCGGCGCAGGTGCCCGCTGAGGCGCTCGCAGGCGTCGCGGGCGGCCCGGCGGCGGTCAGCGTCCCGCCGGCGGGGGCCGTCGAGGCGGTGACCCGCGTTCCCGTTTCGGCGTTCACGCGCGCGGACGGCTCGCCCGTGCGCGAGGGGGACCTGCTGGTGCTCCGGGCCGCGGCCGACGATTTCGACGACGTGGCCCCGCTCAAAGGGCTCGGCCGCAGCGCCACGGAGGTGGAAATCCGCATCGCCTCACCGGAGGCCATCGACGCGTGGCTCCAGAAGGAACTCGCCGCGCTCCGGCCGGACTTGGTGCGTATCCGCGAGCAGCAGCGCGACGCCCGGCAGAAGGTGGCCGAGGTGACCCCGCTCCCGGGCGGGGTGCTGTCGCCGCTCGACCGCGACCGGTTGGTCGGGGCCGAGCAGGGCCAGCGCCAGGTCGCCGGACGTGTTATAGACCCGGCCCAGGGGCTGCGTGCGCGGGCGGACCTGCTGCGCGAGACCGTGCGCGCGAACGGGCTGCCCCGATCGAACACCACCGACCGCGTCGCGGTTGCTGCCGAGGAACTCGGCCGGACCGCCGATCGCGACCTCGGTGCCGCCCAGCAGAACTTGGCCGACGCGATTCGGACCCTCGGACAACCGCCCGCGCCCGAGCAGGACAAGGAGCTGGCCGACTACCTGAAGCGCGCGGGGCGGAGCCAGAGGAGCATCGAGGACACCGTATCCGCCCTGCTCGACCTGCTCGCCCTGTGGGGCGGGGCCGGCGAGATCCGCGGCGAGGCGCGGGTTCAAAAGGACAACGTCCTGCGGCAACTGAACGCCCTGGAGCAACTCAAGGAGCGGGTGCGGGAGGGCAAGCTGAACCCGACCGACGACGAGAAGCGCGAGCTGGACCGCGCCGGCGTGCGGGCGGACCAGGCGGCGGAGCAGGCCGGGCAGCTCATCGCCCGGGCCGCCCGGCTCGCGGCCGAGAAGGACGGCCAGGCGGCGGGGCTCCGCTCGCAGGCCGCCCTTAAAGACGAAGAGGCCGGGGCCCTGAAACGACAGGCCGGGGCCGCGAGCAGCCCGGTCGAGAAATCGGCCCTGAGCGCGCAGGCCGATGCGGCGTCCGCCGCCGCGGCCGACCTCCGCGCGGCCGCGGACAAGGCCGGGACCGAGGCGCGGGCGCTCCGCACGGGGCTCGACGCCGCGGGCGGGCAGCAACTGCCCGACACCCTCCGCGGCGCGGCCGAGCGGCTCCGCAGGAACCGACAGAACGACGGCGCGGATGCGCTCCGCGACGCCGGCGAGGGGCTCGGTGCCCTGGCCGACGCCCTGGCCGAGAAGGAGGGCGATGCCGCGCCGGAACTCGCCAAGCCCCAGGCGCAGCGGCGGGCCGCCGACCAACTCGACGCCCTCGCCGGGGCGCAGGACCGCCTCCGCAAGCGGGTCGAGGCCGCCAACACCACTCAGGACCCGGTGCAGCGCGCCGAGACCCTCAAGGTGCTGGGGCTGGAACAGGATAAGCTGCTGGAGCGGGGCCGCGAGCTGCTCCAGAAGCTGACGGCCGAGAAGGCCGACGCGGCGGCCCGTGACACGCGCAACGCGCTCGACAAAATGGAAGCGGCCCGCGACGACCTGGAGCGCGGGCAGCCGAACGCCCGCGACCAGCGGGCCGCGGTCGAACAGCTCGACGCCGGCCGGGACCGGCTCGACCGGGCCGCCGCGCAGGGCGGCCAGCAGCTCTCGGACGAGAAGCGGCGCAAGCTCGCCGACCAGGTGAAGTCGCTCGCCGAGCGGCAGAAGGCCGCGGTCGCCGAGGCCCTCCGGGTTCACGGGGAGGTCGCCAAACAAAAGGGCTGGGACCGGCCCCTTCTCACCAGCTACTCCGACATCGACACCGCACGCGAGGCGGAACTGGCCGCAGAGGCCCGCAAACTGGGCGGCAACGAGTTCGCGCCCCTGCCGGTGCTCGCCCGCCTGCTCACCGACGCCGCAGGGGCGATGGACCGGGCCCGCGAAAAGATCAAGGCCCGGTGCGACGACGCGGACCTCGCCGCCGCTTACGACGCGGAGCTGGAGGCGCTCGGGGACCGTAACGTCATGCGCCCGATGGAGCTCGCGCTGCGCCGGCTGGAGCAACTCGCCGACGCGCTGAAGCCCGATGACAAGAAGGAGCCGGCGAAGAGCGGTGCCGCCCCGCAACCGCCGCCGGCCAAGGGGCCGCCGCCCCCGAACGCGGCGGGCGGCGGGGACCAAGAGGTGGTGCCGCCGCTCGCGCAACTCAAGGTGCTGCGGGCGCTTCAAGCGGAGTTGAACGAGCGCACCGCCCGCTTCGCCGCGGACCACCCGGACCCCGAGAAGCTCACGCCCGCCGCGCGCGACGAGTTGAAAGAACTCGAGCAAGCGCAGCGTGAGGTCGCGGACCTGTTCGAGCAGGTCGCCAAAATGTTCGGCTCGAAAGAAAAGGCGAAGGGCGACGAAGACGCGCCCAAAGAGGCTGCGAAAGAAGCGCCCGGAGGCGTGCCGCCACAGGGGAAACCATGAACCGGTTCGCTTGCGTCTCGCTGCTCGTCTCGGCCGTTGGATTGGCCCACGCGCCCGCCCGTGCGGACCGGCCGGTGGCTCCGGCGCCGCGTGAAATACGCCCCGACGGCTCGCGGGACCCGGTTCCGCGGTCGGAACCGGTGAAGGCCGAGAACCCGGCGGTTACCGTCGAGCGCATCATCACGAACTCGAAGAACGTGGGCGACAAGTTGGAGAAGAGCGATACCGGGGCGGACACACGTAAGACGCAGACCAAGATCCTGTCCGACATCGATGCGCTCATCAACCAGCAAGAGAACCCACCGCCTCCGAAACCGGACCAAGACAAGAACGACAAGCAACAAGACAAGAACGACAAGCAACAAGACAAGAACGACAAGCAACAAGACAAGAACGACAAGAGCGATAAACCGCAGGACAAGAAGGAAGGCCAAAAAGACGACACGGGCAGCCCCGACAAAAAGAACGACATGGGCGACATGTCGCCGAAGAGCGACACGCCGATGCCCAAGGACGGCACGGACCAGACGCCGATGCCCAAGGACGGCATGGGAACTGGCCGGAGCGATTCAGCGCCGACGGGAGCGGGCGAGCGCCGGCCGCGGATGGGCGACCCGATGAACGCCCCCAAACAGGAACCTGTGGGGCAGCAGAACAAGCCCGGCAACGACACGAAGGAGGCGGGCCGGGAGCCGAAGGCGTCGAAAGACATCAGCCCCAAGAGCGGCCCGGCGGTCAAACTCCCTGACGGCCCGATGGGCAAAGGGAACGGGAGGAGCGTCCTGCCGTTCGAGGAGGAGGACGCCTCGAAAAACGTGTGGGGGCACCTCCCGGACAAGCTCCGGCGCCAGATGTCGCAGTACTACAAAGAAGAGTTCACCCCGAAATACGCAGAGCTTCTGAGGCTGTATTACTCGTCGCTCGCGGACAAGAGCGCGAAGCCCACCGAACCGAGGAAGTAGGAGCGTCGGGCTGATGTGCGTACCCGTCAGCGTGTCGGCCGGCAACCGCGCGCACCGCCCCCGGAAAGCCCGGTCCAAACGAGTTCGTTACCATGCTTAACCCGTTGCGGTCCGTGTCGCGACGCACCTTTTTGCGGTCCGCCGTGTCCGGCGGGGCAACCGCCGGCCTGCACCTCGTCGGCCTCGCGCAACCCGGCGGGGGGCCGCGTTCCGAGACCGGGGCGGAGTTCATCACCGCCGAAACGCAGGAGGCCATCGACCGCGGGCTCGCGCAGCTCGCCCACGGGCAGGCGTCGGACGGCTCGTTCGGCGGCGGACTGCTGGCGGGCGGGGTCGCGGCCGGGATCACCGGTCTGTGCGGGCTGGCCCTTTTGGGTGCGGGGCAGCAACCGGGGCGCGGGAAGTACGCGAAACACATCAGCCGGGTCGTCGATTACGTGGTGGACCGGACGAAAGGGGCCAGCAGCGGGTTCCTGACCACCGACGATTTCCGGTTCGGGAGCCAGCCGAGCGCGATGTACAGCCACGGGTTCGCGAGCCTGTTCCTCGCGGAGGTGTGCGGGATGCTGCCGGAGGCCGCGCGCCAGAAGAAGGTGCGGGCGGTGCTCGAACGCGCGACCGCGTTCGCGGTGGACGCCCAGAACAAGGAAGGCGGGTGGCGGTACGAGCCGAAGGCGCCGTTCGCGGACGTGTCCGTGACGGTCGCGTTCATGATGGCGCTGCGGGCGGCCCGGAACGCCGGAGTGTTCGTGCGCAAGAGCGTGATCCGGCAGGGCTCGGAGTACATCCGCCGGTGCCAGCTCCCGGACGGCGGGTTCAGCTACTTCAAGGGCCAGGGGGGCAGCGCGTTCGCCCGCACGGCCGCCGCGGTCGTGGGGCTGTACAGCGCCAGCGTGCCCGAGGACGAGGAGGTCAACAGCCGGGCCATCGAACGCGGCTTGCGGTACCTCCAGCAGTACATGCCGAACCGCATGTTCAACCAGCGCGAGCTGCCGGCGGCGCATTACTACTACGGCCAGTATTACGCGGCCCTCGCGATGTGGACCGCCGGCGGCGACTACTGGCGAACGTGGTTCCCGGCGATCCGCGACGAACTGCTCGGGCGGGTGCGCGCCAGCGGCGGCACCTGGGCCGACCACGTTCACGGGCCGGCGTACGCGACCGCCATGAGCCTGATCGTGCTCCAGTTACCGAACAACTACCTGCCGATCCTGCAAAAGTAGGCAGGTGCCGCGCGGCCGGAAGTCGTAACGCCGAAGCCCCGCACTCCGGAGTGCAGGGCTTCGGCGTTACGACTTCCGGCCGCGCGGCACCTAACGAATGGGCCACTCCCCGCACTCGTAGCCATCAGTTACACACTCGGCGACTCTCGAATGTACTACATTCGGAGGTTGGCATGTGGCGCCCCAAGAAAGCGCCACGCCGCGCACTGACCGCAGACGAGCGCCAGGAGTTGTCCGCGGTGCCCCGGGCGCACACGGTACCGGCGGTGCGGGTAGTCTGCGCGACCATGATCCTGGCGGTTGCGAATGGTTCCGAGTATCAGTGTGCGCCCCGGGCCGTCGGAGTGGGGGTGCGATATCCCACCCGGTGGCGCGGTTCAACCGCGGCGGCGTGGTGCGAGGACGAGACCGCACCGCTCCAGACGATCCCGCACGTGAGCACGTACTGGCAACTCGAAGGGCACCCGGCCCGACACCCACGTGAGTACGTGCGGGGTGACATCGCCAAGGTGCTTGCGCTGTTTTGAATCGTGCCCCCACTTCGGGACGGTCGCCCGGCATGGGAACGCCGCCCACGACGCCTCCCGCATTTCCCGCCTTTTCGTTCGCATTCCCTTGACGCGGACCCAAGGGAGTGCGAAGATACCTGAGACAAAATCTCAACAAGCGAGCCGTTGATGTTGTTGCCGCTCGACATGCTGAGCCCCGGCGAGTGGGCCGAGGTCGCCGAGGTGAACGGCCAACCCGAATGGGTCTGTCGCCTCGCCGAACTCGGCATCCGCCAGGGCTGTCGGCTGCAAGTGGTGCAACCCGGCGCGACCTGTCTGCTGAACGTCTCGGGGTGCAAGCTCTGCCTCCGCGGGGACGACAGCGCGCAGATTCTGGTGCGCCCGGTGGCGGGCTGACGCGATATGTCCACACTTGCCGATCTTTCTCCCGGGCAGCGGGCCGAAGTGGTGTCCGTGTCCGGCGACCCCGCCCTGGTCCAGCGCCTCTACGAGTTCGGCCTACTCGAGGGCGAACTCGTAGAGGTGCTCGCCCGCGCCCCGCTCGGCGACCCGATCGAAATCGCTCTGGGCCGTTCCCGCCTCAGCCTCCGCAAGAGCGAGGCCGCCGGCATCGTTATCAAAGCTCCGGGTGAGGGGTGAGGGGCGAGCGTCCGCCGGCTCACTTCGCGCACCACTTCCCCCCGCGCCCCTCACGCTTATGACAACCGCAACGCTCTCCGTGGCCCTGGTCGGGAACCCGAACGCCGGGAAATCGACCTTGTTCAACGCCCTCTCCGGGCTGCGCCAGCGGATCGGGAACTATCCCGGCGTCACGGTCGAAATGAAGAAGGGCGAGTGCCGCGTCGGCGAGGCGACGCTCGCGCTGATAGACCTGCCCGGGACGTACAGCCTCGCGGCCCGCAGTCCTGATGAGATGGTCGCGGTCGACCTGCTGCTCGGGCGGCGCCCCGAAGAGCCCCGCCCGGCGGTCGTCGTCTCCGTGGTGGACGCCACCAACCTGGACCGGCACCTCTACCTCACCAGCCAGCTGCTCGACCTCGGCGTCCCGGTTGTTGTGGCGGTGAACATGATCGACGCGGCCCGGGCGCAGGGGCTGGTGATCGATTACGCCAAGCTCGCGGTGGCCCTGGGCGTCCCGGTGGTGCCGATCCAGGCGAACAGCGGGGCCGGGCTGCCCGAGCTGACGCGAGCGGTCCTCGCGGCGGCGGCGGCCGCCGCCCCGCGCGGGGTCGAGTTCCCGCCGGCGTTCGACGGCGCCGCGCACCAGCTCCAGAAGGAGCTCAGCGACGAGGTGCCGGCGGTGCTGGTGCGCCGGGCGCTGATCGACGTGAACGGGTACACCGAGCAGTGGCTCGCGGGGCGCTACGGCGAGGCGCTGCGGGCGAAGCTCCTCGGGGCGCGCGAGCGGCTGAGCGCGGCCGGGCACGCGGTGCCCGGGGTGGAGGCGCGGGCGCGGTTCGGCTGGGTCCGCGCCGCGGTCGCGGCGGCCGTCACGAAGCCCGCGGTGCGGCCCGTCACCTGGACCGACCGGATCGACGCGGTGCTCACCCACCGGCTCTGGGGCACGGCCGTGTTCCTGGTCGTGATGTTCCTCATGTTCCAGTCGATCTTCCTGTGGGCGAAGCCGCTCATGGAGCTGATCGGGGGCGGCCCGAGCTGGGTCGCGAAGGGCGTCGAGGGCGTCCTGCCCGCCGGGCCGCTCCGCGCGCTGCTCACGGACGGGGTCATCAAGGGCGTCGGCGGCGTGCTGGTGTTCCTCCCGCAGATCATGATCCTGTTCGGGTTCATCGCGGTCCTGGAGGACTGCGGGTACATGGCCCGCGCCGCGTTCCTCATGGACCGCGTCATGAGTCGGTGCGGGCTGAGCGGCAAGTCGTTCATCCCGATGCTGTCGAGCGTGGCGTGCGCGGTCCCCGGGATCATGGCGACGCGGGTGATCGAGAACCGCCGGGACCGGCTCGCGACGATCCTCGTGTCGCCGCTGATGAGCTGCTCCGCGCGGCTCCCGGTGTACATCCTGCTCACCGCGGCGTTCGTCGCCAAACCGGGGGCGCCCGTGTGGCTCCCGGGGGTGGTGCTGTTCGCGATGTACATGGTCGGCTTCACCGTGGCCCCGCTCGTGGCCCTGGCGCTGAAGCGGACGCTGCTCCGCGGCGCCCCGCCGGTGTTCGTGATGGAGCTGCCGTCGTACCGGCGCCCGAAGCTCGCTTCGATCCTGCGGCGGATGGGCGAGGCGGGGTGGTCGTTCGTGACGCGGGCGGGAACGGTCATTCTGGCGGCCATGATCATCGTTTGGGCGCTGCTGTACTTCCCGCACACGAACGCGGCCGGCGAGTCGTACCCGGAACGCATCGAGCGGGCCGAAGGCGCGGCGAAAGAGGGCGCCGACCGGCTCAAGGAGCTGAAGGCCAAGGCGGACGCGACGGAAGAAGAGAACGCGGAGCGGGAGCAGCTCGAGGCCGCGGCGGGGCTGCCGGACAAGCTCAACGGCGAGTGGAAGCGGGACAGCTTCTTGGGGCGGGCCGGGCACCGGATGGAGCCGGTCTTCGAGCCGCTCGGGTGGGACTGGAAGATCGGCGTGGCCGCGATGGCGAGCTTCCCGGCCCGCGAGGTGATCGTCGGGACGTTCGGGCTGCTCTACGACGTGGGCGAGGTCGATACGGGCGCGATCGGCGACGCGGACGCCGACGACGAGGCGAAGGAGAAGGTCGAGGGGCTCACGAAGGCGCTCCAAGAGGATTGGGCGCAGGACCCGGTGCGCGGCAAGTACGGGGTGCCGGTGGCGCTGTCGATCATGGTGTTCTTCGCCCTGTGCGCGCAGTGCGCCGCGACCCTCGCCACCATCAAACGCGAGACCAAAAGCTGGCTGTGGCCGGCGTTCACGTTCGTCTACATGACCGCCCTCGCGTACCTGGGGGCGATGGCCACGTTCCAGGTGGGGCGGTTGATCGTGGGGTGACCGGTCGTGTCCACAACAGTTCAGTTCATCGGCGTCGGGGTCGTGATCGCGTGCGCGGTCGGGTACGTGCTGCGCGCGACCTGGAAGACGTGGTTCGGCGCGCGGCCCGGGTGCGGGTCGGGGTGCGGCAAGTGCGCCGCGCCCGCCCCGGAGCCCGCGGTGAAGGGCCGCACGCCGCTGCCGATGGCGTGAGCTAAGGAGCGGTAAGCGTTCCGCAAAAGCGTTGAGTTGCTCGTTGGGCGGTGTTCTCTGGACGGCCCGCGATTCCGAAGCGCGATGCGGCTCACTCCTTCAACGGTTTCACCGTTTTCACGCGCAGCATCAGCTTTAACCCGGCATCGTCGCCCCGGGTGAGCAGTTCGACCCGCTCAACGGGCTCCAGCGCCAGCGCGAGTTGCCCGAACTGCTCCGCGAGTGACGTTTCCGTACCCGCCCCGGTGCTGCTCAGCAGTTTGGCGAGTTTCGGGCCGTGTGCGGCGAGGTACTCGCGCGCCGAGGCCGCGCGGAATCGCACGAGCGGAACCTCTCCGACCGGCTTCGTGTCGCCGGTCGGCGCCTTAAAACTCTTGATCGCGTCCGGCGAGGTCGCGAGCAGGAGGTATCCGTCTTTCAGCGCAAACGACGGCACGACACCCGGCGGGAGCGCGCCGCCGGACAGCGACTTGATGACCGTGCCGGCACTCGTCTCTTCCTTCAGTTCGAGCTGCTCCTCGTTCTTCGCGTTGTACGCGACCCGCGCCACCTGGAACCCGTACTCCAGCGCCTGATCCAGCGCTTTCGCGGCGTCGGCGCCCTTCGGACCGCCGGTCGCCACCTTCACCGCAGCGACCGCGACCGGCACGGCCGTTCCCGGCGCAGGCGGTTGCACCCACACGCCCCAATCCGGCCCGAGTGCGTCCAGCACCAGAGGCCATTTGTCCTTACCGAAAACGGGGCCGAACGTTTCTCCCAAGGTTTCGCGCACGCCCGGCTTGCCGCTCGTCGGGGCCAGTTGTGCGAGTGCGTCCAACAGGTCGTTTGGCTTCACACACCCGGCCGCGGCGAAGAGCGCATTCGCGGGTACGACATTCCACAGCGCCGACGGCGTTCGCCCCCCGACCAGCCACCCCTTCAAGCCCGCGGGCAACTTCTCGGGCGCGAAGTGCAGCGCCACGCCGAGTTCCGCGTCCTTGCTCAGCGACAGGTACAGGACCGCGGCGTCGGTCGCGGCCCACACCTCGGCGAACTTCGTGAGGAACGCTTTCTCGTCGCCCCGCGCGGCCGCCACCTTCGCCGCGAACTCGGCGTCGAGCGGCCGCGGGTTCACCAGCACCACCGCGGCGGCGTCGGCAACGCCCAGTTTCGTGAGGCGAGCAGACAGCGAAGGCGGCTTGTCCCCTGCCCCCTTGTCGCGCTCGATCACGGCGCGAATCTCGGGCTCGGACTGTGAGAACGCGAACACGGCGCCGCGGGTGCAGTAGAAGTCGGACGCCCCGTCGGGCTTCTGGCGCTCGAAGTAGATCCCCCCGGCGTGTTTGCGCTCCGCAACACCCGTCAGCTCGCCGCTCCTCTTTTGGAGGTCGTTGAGCCGATCGACGGCGGCGGTGAGCGTGTCCATTTTCCGTGGGCGGAGCAGGATCACCGACCGCTCGGCCTTCGGGTCGTTGGGCGGCGGGGGCGTGTACGCGAACACCACCGCATCGCCGACGATCTCGTGAAACAGATCCGTGGGCGTCAGCCCGAGGGTGCCGAGAACGGGTGCGGCCCCGTCGGTAAAGATCTTGAGCCCCGGGCCGTTCAGGAGGTGCTTCCCCAGAGCGGAGGACGGGAGCCACGCCGCGAACGGCGACGCGCGGAGGTCCGTGAGGTGGCCGCGGAGGTTTTGCACCATCACCACGAGCGCGGCGTCGGGCGGGGCGACCCGCAAGGCGTCGTCACGAGGGGCCGGCGGGCCGGCGCGCCCGACCGACCCGAGCACACACACGAGTGTGACGGCGAGAGCGAACTTGGCGGGCATGACGGTGTGCTCGGAGGGGCGGGCGGTCACGACTTCGGTTTCATCGCAGCGACATCACGCAGGAGCCGGTCGAACGCCTTTTGCGCGGTGCCGGTAACCGGTTCCAGCCCGGTGCGGGCGGCGTCGGGCAGTTCCGCAAGAGACTTCCGGGCCGGTTCCAGCACATCGCCCATCGGCTCGACGGGCTGGCCGAGCGCGGTCGCGAACGCTTCAAACAGCTTCGGTGCCGCCGCCACGGACTCGGTGAACGGCTTCGGGGTGTCGCGAAGCGCTTGCCCGGCCTTCGCGACTTCGTCGTTGATGCGGATCGGGTGCGGAACGGTCACGCTCGCGCGCGGCTGCGGCGCCAGTTCCGGTTTCGGTTGCTCGGCCACTTCGTTCGGTACGACTGCCCCCGGCTTCGGAAACCGGTTCGCGACAACGAAGGCCGCGATCAGCACCGCCGCCGCGAGGGCGAACCGGGCGGCGGTTCGGGACACGCGCCGGGAAGGCGCCCGGCGTTGGGGGCGTTCCGCAACCTGGAGGCGGTTCATCACCCGGTCGGCGAAGCCGGCCGGAACCCGCGGCGGCGCACTCGGCACCGCGAACACCGCGAGCAGCACGCGGGCGGCTCGGATCCGTTCGCGGCACGCCGCGCAGGCGCCCGCGTGCGGGTCGGAATCGAGGGCATCGGGGCCGTCGCCGTCGAGCAGCGATTGGACCGCCTCGACGGTGGCGCGGCACTCGGGCGCGACCCGGTCGAAGTCGTGTTCGTCGTCGAAGTCGGGTTCGGGCGTTAGCATTCTTCACCCCGCACAGCGGGTGCCGGTGGCTGCTCTTCGTTGGGCACGAGCCCACGACTGCGGAGCCGGTCCAGGATTTCGAGCCGGGCGCGATGCAGCCACGTCTTGATGGTGCCGACCGGTCGGCCCACCGCCGCCGCGATGAACTCGTAGGGGTGCCCGTGCTCGTGGAACAGGACGAATACCTCGCGGTAGTCGGTGCGGAGGTCGTCGACCGCGGCCCGGAGTTCGGTGGCGAGTTCGGCGGAGTCGTCCGCGGGCCGGCGGTCGGGCGCCTCGTGCAGGTAGTCGGCGAGTTCCGGCCCCCGCGCGCGTTTGCCGATCCAGGTGCGGCACCGGTTCACCGTGATGCCCAGCACCCACGGCCGCAGGGGCCGCCCGCTGTCCCACCGGGCGAGGCTGCGGAACACGCGCACGAACACCTCTTGCGCCACGTCCTCGGAGTCGTGCTCCGAGCCGAGCAGCCGCCGGCAAACCGCCAGAACATCGCCCTGGAACCGCTCGACCAGCTCGCGCGCCGCCGCCGGGCTCCCGGTCAGGCACCGTTGAACGAGCGCGGCGTCGGACACGGCCGGTCCTCTTACTGGTTCCTACCCGCAAACCCAACCGGGGGTTTCAGAAATGGTGTTCGCGGCCGGCGGCGCGAGATTCGTGAGGGGCGCGGGAACTCGTCCCCCGCTCCCGGGTCCGCGCCTCTCATCTGCTCCTCTCAATGGCATCGCGGAGCAGGTCGATGACTTCGCGGACGGACGCCTCCTGGATCTTCTTGCCCCGCTTCTCCAGGTTCTCGCCGAACCGGATCGCGGTCTCTTGCATGCGCTCGTGCGTTTCCGCCGAACCGCCCACCACGACCATTTCTTCGGTGCGGGTCACGCGGGTGTGACCGTCGGTGCCGTCCAGCCCGACGCCCAACACCCCTTCGACCTTCGGCTCGGCCTTCTTCCGGCGCTGAGGTTTCTTCCCGGCCATGACAGTATCTCCCCGATTTTTGCGGCCGCGGGCGGTTCCCGGTCCGGGACCGGCCGGGTTGAGCGTATTCTATCTTGCAGCGGGCCCGCGCGCCGGCCGGTCCGCCCCGGTTTGGTTTCTTGCGGCGCGGGCCGCGCGCCGGTACCATGCGTGGTGCTCAAGTGCGCGCCGCTCCGCCGCGAGTATCGTTTCCCCTGCGGACCGTGAAATGCCGTCGCTCATTCTGCTGAAGGCCCCGGAAGGGACCGCCACGAACAAGAACGTCCCGCTCAACGCGGACGTGCTCTCGATCGTGATCGGGCGCGACGAGAAGGAGTGCCAGGTGGTGATCCCGCACCACGCGGTCAGCCGCCGGCACGCGCAGATCGTCCGCTCCGGCGGGCAGTTCTACATCGAGGACCTGAAGAGCCGCAACCGCACCTTCGTGAACAGCAAGGAGGTGCCGCCCGGCGGGCGGCAGGCGCTCAAGCCCGACGACCGGATCAAGATCTGCGACTTCCTGTACCGGTTCCACGACGAGCGGGCGGTGCGCCCCCAGCCCCTGCCCGACTGGCTCTCGAAAATCCGCGGGGACGACGACGACGACGACGGCGCGCAGACCACCATCGAGGGGTCGGCCACCAGCGACCGCGCCCGGAGCTTCCTCGAGGTGGCCCCGTCGGACCGGCTCCGGGCGCTGCTCGAGATCAGCACCAACCTGTCCCGCACCCACGAGCTCGACCCGCTGCTGGCGCAGGTGGCCGACACCCTGTTCGGGGTGTTCAAGCAGGCCGACCGGTGCTTCGTGCTGATGACCGAGGAGCACGGGCGGGCCGTCCCGAAGGTGGTGAAGAGCCGCCGCGCCGGGATGGAGGACACCCGGTTCAGCAAGACGATCGTGCGCAAGACGATCGAGTCGATGCAGTCGTACCTGAGCGAGGACGCCGGCAACGACGCGTCGCTCGGGCCGGCGGCGTCCATCGCCGAGTTCAAGATCCGGTCCGTCATGTGCGTCCCGCTGGCGACCGCCGACGGGCGCCCGATCGGCGCGCTCCAGCTCGACACCCAGGACCGGACCAAGAAGTTCAGCCTGGACGACCTGAACCTGCTCACCATCGTCGCGAACCTGGCGGGCGTGGCCATCGAGAAGGCGCGCATGGTGGCCCAGGTGCTCGAGCGCGAGAAGGAGCAGAAGGAGATGGAGCTGGCCCGCAAGGTGCAGCTCGGGTTCCTGCCGCAAACGCTCCCCGACATCGACGGGTGGGAGTTCTACGCCCACTACTCGCCGGCGCTCACCATCGGCGGCGACTACTACGACTTCATCCCGCTGCGCGACGGCCGCGTGGCGATCGTGCTGGGCGACGTGGCCGGCAAGGGCGTGCCCGCGGCCCTGCTCGTCGCGAAGCTCAGCTCGGAGGTGCGGTTCAGCCTGCTGACCGTGCCCGACCTGGCCGAGGCGGTGTCCCTGCTGAACGACCAGTTGAGCAACGGCGGCCTGGGCGACCGGTTCGTCACCCTGGCGGTGATGGTGCTGGACCCGCGGGACAACTCGTTCACGCTGGTGAACGCCGGGCACATGAGCCCGAAGCTGTACCGGGCCGCGACCGACGAGCTCGTCGACGCCATCTCCCTCGACGCCACCGGGCTGCCGATCGGGGCGCTGCCCGGCTACCCGTACGAGCAGGTGAGGGTGACGGTCGAGCCGGGCGACTCGATCGCGGTGTTCACCGACGGCGTGACCGACGCGATGAACCCCGGCGGGTCGATGTTCGGCCCCGCGGCCGTGGACCGGTGCCTGCTGCCGGACGACGCCCTGGGCGCCAGCGGCCAGCAGCCCAAGCGGCTCGGCGAGCGGCTGGTGAGCACCGTCCGCCGGCACGCCAACGGCCGCGCCCAGAACGACGACATCGCCGTGGTCACGTTCGGCCGGCTCGAACCCACCGCCGGCCCCAACACCAGCACCGACCGGATGGCCGCCGCCGGCACCCAGAAGATCCAGGTGGGCGGAGGGTGACCGTCTTCGGTCGCCGGTCTCGATGAGGCCGGTGGTATCACCGAGGCCGGCGACCGGCCTCATTCCGTGTTCCCCGCTCGCCGATTCCGTTGACCCTGGGGCCGAATCAGAGAGAATAACAGCGGACCCGTGGGCCACCGGAGACCGCGACATGTCTGGACCGACAACGCTCCCCGAGACGGACACCGAAACGGAGCAGCGGACCCGGCGCCAGCCGCCGTACCACGTCGTGCTGCTCAACGACGACGACCACTCCTACGAGTACGTCATCGAGATGCTGAAGGCGCTGTTCGGGCACCCGGTCGAGAAGGGGTTCCTGCTCGCGCGCCTCGTGGACACGGAGGGCCGCGCGATCGTCTGCACCACGAGCCTGGAGCGGGCCGAACTCAAGCGCGACCAGATCCACGCCTACGGCCCGGACCCACGCATCCCGCGGTGCGCGGGGTCGATGAGCGCGGAGCTTGAAGCGGCCGAATGAATCGGAGCCGGATCGGCCGCAAGAAGAGGCCGGTTAGCCACAAAAAAACCAAAGAGAGATTGGCCGCAAAAAAGCACAAAGGGCACAAAAGAAAACCAAAGAACAAGACAAAGAGTGAGTTTAAAACACTTCTCTTCTGTCTTGTTCTTTGGTTTTCTTTTGTGCCCTTTGTGCTTTTTTGCGGCCAATCTCTCTTCTGTCTTCGGTTTTCTTTTGTGGCTAACTCACTTTTGTCTTACTTCTTCTCTTCCTTCACCACCTTCACCGACTTGATAACCACGTCCTTGGTCGGAACGTTCTCGTGGCCGCCGGCGGTGCCGGTCTCGACAGCCTTGATCTTCTCCACCACGTCCATCCCCTCGATGACGCGGCCGAACACGCAGTACCCGACCCCGTCGCGGGCCTTCGCCTTGTCCAGGAACGTGTTGTCCTTGACGTTGACGTAGAACTGGGAGGTGGCGCTGTCGGCCACGTTGGTGCGGGCCATCGAGAGGGTGCCCTTCAGGTTGGACAGCCCGTTGGCGGACTCGTTCTTGATCGGCTCGCGGGTCTTCTTCTCCTTCATGCCCGGCTCGAACCCGCCGCCCTGGATCATGAAGTCGCTGATGACGCGGTGGAAGATGGTGCCGTCGTAGTGCTTGTCCTCGACGTACTGGAGGAAGTTCTTCACGGTGACCGGGGCCTTGTCCTCGAACAGCTCGACCTTGAAGGTGCCGTGGCTGGTCTCGATCGCGACGACCGGGTTCGCGGCGCGGACGGTGCCGGTGACCGCCGCGAACGCCACACCGCACAGCACGAGCATTTTGACGGAGTGCACTGGTTCGACCTCCTGCGCGACCGGGGCGCGGGCGGGAGCGGCCCCAGCCGCGCGCCCGGTGCCCGTCTTTCATCCGGAAATTGTATGCGGGCGCGAGCCCCGCGTGTGGCATTTCGTTACCCCGTTGCGAACGGGGGCGCGCGGGTGTAACGTGCAGAACCCCGCCCGGAGGCCCGGCCCCATGCGACTGCTCGCTACCCCGCTCCTGTTCGTCGGCATGGTCGTCGCGCTCGCGACCGCACCGGACGCCGCGCCCGCGCACGCGCAGGACAAGAAGGACGACAAGAAGAAGGCCGCGCCGAAGGTGGACCCGAAGACCTTCATCCCGGACGCCGCCACGCTGAAACAGATCAAGGACAAGACCGAGGAACTGCGGAAGGCAATCGCCGCGCTGAAACAGAAGGCAGTCGCAGACGACGTGCTCGTCGAGGTGGAGATCTACCTGAAGGCGGCCAAGAACATCGTCCGGTTCGAGGAGTGGCTCGCGAAGGACAGCATCAAGTGGACGTTCGCCACGCTCGAGCAGGGCTTGTCCCGCGCGAAACAGGCGGAGGGCGGGAAGGCCGTGTGGCGCGACGCCCCGGGCAAGTGGGCGGTGCGTGCGTACCGCTCGCGTGTTGATGGTTCAATTCAGCCCTACGCGGTGTTGCTGCCACACGACTACGGCAAAGACCCCAAGAAGCAGTGGCGCCTCGACATCGTACTGCACGGCCGCGACGCGGCGCTGACCGAGGCGAAGTTCATTGGCACGCACCAGGGCACCGCGCCGAAGGATCTGGGGTACGTTCAACTGGAGGTGTACGGGCGCGGGAACAACGCCTATCGGTGGGCCGGCGAGACGGACGTGCTCGAAGCAGGAGGGGACTTCGTAACGTCCGAATCCTTGCGGGGGGGGCCGGAGATTGGTACCTGGCAGGTCGTGATTCGTGGGTTCTCGATGGGCGGTGCTGGTACTTGGCACATCGGATTGCATCGTCCGTTCTTCTTCGAGGTCATCGGCCCCGGGGCCGGGTTCACCACCACGCACGGCTACATCGCGAACCTGCCGAAAGAACTGCCCGACTATCAGGAGAAGTGCCTCCGCATTTACGACGCTCATCTCTATGCGGAGAACGCCTTCAACGTGCCGGTGGTGGCGTACAGCGGCGAGAAGGACGCGCAGAAAAAGGCCGCGGACAATATTGAGGCGGCGCTGAAAGGGTTCAAGGAGCCGTTCAAGTTCACCCACCTCGTCGCGCCGGGCCTCGAACACCAGATGCCGAAGCCGTGGCAGGAGAAGGCGGAGGCTGAATTCAAGAAGTATTTGACTACCAAACGCAAAACGCCTGAAAGGGTGCGGTTCGTGACGTTTACCACCCGGTGGAACGACTTCGCCTACGGTGAAATCGAGGCACTGGAAAAGCACTACGAAAAGGCCGTCGTCGATTCGACTTGGACCAAGGACGCGCTCCGAATAACAACACAGAACGTGGCGAGCCTGAGGCTGCGTCGTCTCACGGATTGGCACCCGGTGCCGGCGGCCGTATCAATCGACGGCCAGACCGTGGCGACAAAGTTAGCGCCGGATGAAGATCTGTTCCTGAGCAAGGTCGGCGGCAAATGGGTGACGGGCCGCACCGACGCGGACAAACTCCGCAAGCGACACAAATTGCAGGGACCGATCGACGACGCGTTCGTGGACGGGTTTGTCGTCGCTCGTCCGACTGGACAATGGAAAACCCCGGTTAAGGATAGATATCAAGAAGCCGCAGCCGATCAGTTCACAGCGGTATGGGATCGATATTTCCGTGGCACGCTGCGCACCACGAAAGTTGCGGATTACGATGCGAAGATCGATGGCAATCTCATTCTGTTTGGCGACCCGGAGAACAACCCGCTGATCGCGAAGGTGCTGCCCAAGCTCCCGATCACCTGGACGAAAGACGAGCTCGTGGTGAACGGGGTCAAGTACGACCCGAAGACACACGTTCCGGTGCTGATTTACCCGAACCCGCTAAACAATAACGAGAGCTATGTGGTCATCAACAGCGGGCACACGTTCAAGGAGGCCGACCTGAAGGGCACGAACGCGCTGCTGTACCCGCGGTTGGGAGACTGGGCCGTCATCAAGCCGGCGCCCACCGAGAAAGCCCCCGCGGCGTATGAGGTGGTCGCCGCCGGGTTGTTTGATGAGAACTGGCAGTTTCCGAAGAAGTAACGTCGGCGAGCGGAGGGCGTGAGCCCTCCGAGCGAACCCGATACCTTCGGAGTCGCTGCGGTCGTCGCGTCGCGACGCGCACGCGCACGCGGGGGGCTCACCGCTCGCCAAAGGCGCGGACCATCTCCATGATGCTCCGCAGAAGAAGTAACATCGGCGAGCGGAGGGCGTGAGCCCTCCGAGCGAACCCGATACCTTCGGAGTCGCTGCGGTCGTCGAGTCGAGTCGAACTCGGGGGGCTCACCGCTCGCCAAAAGCGCGGACCCCAATACCTTCGGACCCCAGAATCGCACCGGCGTCGCACTCGGGGGGCTCACGCCCCCCGCTCGCCAAAGGCGCGGCCGTCGAGTCGAGTCGCACTCGGGGGGCTCACGCCCCGCGCTCGCCATCGCTACAGTCGTGGCGTCGCACTCGGGGGGCTCACGCCCCCCGCTCGCCAAAGGCGCGGGCCATTTCGACGATGCTCCGCACCATGCACCCGGTGCCGCCGGCGTCCTGGGCTGCGGAGTCGCTTTCGGCGAAGGAGGGGCCGGCGATGTCGAGGTGCGCCCACTTCGCGTCGCCGACGAACTGCTCCAGGAACTTCCCGCCCGCGATCGCGCCGGCCCACCGACCGCCGCCGGTGTTCCGCATGTCCGCAACCTTGCTCTTGATGAGCCCGTCGTAGCTCGCGTCCATCGGCAGCTTCCAGGCGCGTTCGCCGGCTTTAGCCACCGCGCCCAGGATCTGCTCGCCCCAGGCGTCGTTGTTCGTCATCAGCCCGCTCGTTTCGGTCCCGAGTGCGACCATGCACGCGCCCGTCAGGGTGGCGAAGTTGACCAGGAACTTCGTGTGCTCCGCCGCGAGGCACAGCGCGTCCGCGAGGATCAGCCGCCCTTCGGCGTCGGTGTTCAGAACCTCAATGGTCTTGCCGTTGCGGGCGGTGAGCACGTCGCCGAGCTTCAGCGCGGTGCCACTCGGCATGTTCTCCACCAGCGCCAGCACGCCGAACAGGTTCACCGGCAGCTTCAGTTCCGCGACCGCCTGCACGCCGGCGAGCACCGCCGCCGCGCCGGCCATGTCGCACTTCATGTCCACCATGCCGTCCGAGGGCTTCAGCGACAGCCCGCCGCTGTCGAACGTCACGCCCTTCCCGACCAGCCCCAGAACCGGGCCGCCCGGGTTCCCGGTGTACCGCAGGACCGCGAGCCGCGCCGGCCGCGCCGAGCCCTCCGCGACGCCCAGCAGCGAGCCCATCCGCTCCGCCGCGATCCGGGACTCGTCCCACACCTCCACCTCGAAGCCGGCGGCGCGCCCGGCGCCGGCCGCCACGACCGCGAACGTCTCGGGGTACAGCTCGCGCGGCGGCGTGTTCACCAGCTCGCGCGCCAGCCACAGCGCCCGGGCCTCTGCACGCACCCGCGGCAGCTCGTCCGCCGCGCCGCCGACCAGCACGAACCGCTCTGGTGCGAACCGCGTGGGGGTGCCCTTCCGGATGCCCGGCCCCTGGCTGCCCTGCGCCAGCCCCACGCCGACCGCGAGCGTGAACTCGGGATCGGGCACCGCGACCGCGACCGTCGCGAACTTCTTCGCGGTGATATGACGCGCCGCGGCTGCCGCGGCATCGTGAAGGGTGGCGCGTTTCGCGTCGGCCCGCTTGCCCAGACCCACGAACAGCACCCGCGCGGCCGCGACGCCGGCCGGGCTCAGCACCGGGACCAGTTCGAGGTGCTTGGCGCCGAAGTCACCGCCCTCGCGGAGCTTGGCGACCAGCTCCGCACCCGGGCCGGAGTACGGTTGGTCCAGCCACACCCCGAGCACCAGCCAGTCGGCCCGGACGGCGGTGAGGGGTTCGGCGGAAACTTCGAACTGCGTTTGAGGCAGGTTGAGCACGGCTACTTCTTCGACGGGGTGACGGGGTCGTACAGCTTCAGCATCTCCTCGACCGCGGCGACCAGTTTCGGGTCGCTCTGGCGCACGGTCGCGACGAACTTTTTGGCGTCGTCGTTGGGACACGAAAGAGCATAGCGAACGATGCCCCGCCTGACGATCGGGGCCGCGTGCGTCGGCTTGGCGAACTGCGCGAACACCTCCGCGCTCAGGTCCCACCAGCCCCAGCGCCGCAAATCCTCAATCGCTTGGTCCGCGAAGTCGCCGTCGGGCAGGAGGGCCGCGCAGCACTTCAGCACCTCCGCCTTACACTCGGCGCCCCGGGCGGCCTGGAAGAACCGCACCGCGCCCAGGCTGGAGAGCCGAACGGAGTACGGCCGCTCTGTGTCCGCGAGGACGCTCTGCGCCAGCGCCCACCCGCCCTTCGGGTCGAGCAGAACGTACCCCGCGAGCAGCCCGCCGAAGGACTCGCGGGCGCGCGCGGACAGCGGTTGCTGCTTCAGCAGCTTTTCGAGGAACGCGGCGTCCGCCGGGCCACCAGACACGCCCAGGAGGAACGCGAACACCCCGAGCCGCTCGGTGGGCGTCTTCTCGTCGCCGATCAGCTTGCGGATGGCTTCGGGGGAGAAGTGCTTGGCCGCCCTGGCGATGTCCGCGTCCGCCGCCCGGGCGAACTCCACGAACGCGTCGGCCGCAACGGTGGCGTCCGGGGAGCTCAGGTGTGGGAAGTAGTACGCGAGCCGGGCAGTCGGGTCGTTTTCGGCCAGCTTGGCGGCCCCCGTGAGGTACGCGACCACCGCGGCCGGCGCCGCCAGACCCGCGGTCACGTCGAGCTTGCCGTCTTTAACCGTGCAGAACGCGAGGTACTCGCTCGGCGTGTCGCCCACGACCGGCAAATAACCCCGAAGGGTGAGCACGTTCTGGTTCCCGCGGGCCGGGGCGTCCTTCAGCGCGGCCCCGACGTGGAGGTCGGTGAACCCTTCGTCGGTTTTGGGGTCGAACCGCGGGTTGGCGAGCTTCCCGTGCAACACGGCGCTCGCCTGCGCGTACTGCATCCGGAGCGTGGGCTTCGCGCGGACGTTGTCGCCGCAGAAGGTGCAGGCGGGCGCGGGCGCCGGGCCGACGGCCAGAACCAGCGCGGTGAGAGCGGCGACGCGAAACATGGCGTGTCCCTCGAACGTGACGGCACTGTGATACACCGGCCGCACGTAACGAGGGAAGGCGAGTCCGGTGGCGTCACGTTGGTACGGAGTGCGGCCGGCGCCCGTGCCGTGGTTCCGAGCGTGGTCCGCTCACTCCGTGAGCGGTCGTTCCGGGGCTCGGATGCGTGTTGCGCAAGGACGGGACCGGCCCGTCCGCAGAGCGGCATTGATGCGCGGAGCAACCGCTCACGGAGTGACCGGACCACACTCAATGACCAGAACAGCCGCGCGGCGCGAACGTGAAACGGCTGTAACCCGGCCGAGCGACCGGCGCGAGCCGCCGAGGTAATGATGGTGCCAACCGAAGGGGGCCGCCGTTGGGATCGCGGCCCTGGCGGCTAAGTGCGGCGAACGACTGCGTAGCGATGCGAGAGGCTTATGGAGGCGGGCAAGATGCCCGCGCTCCAGGAAAGGCGCCGCGCCGGCCGGTCACTTCTTCGGCGGTTCCGGCGGTTGCGGCGTCAGCTTCATGTCGTCTTTGAGCAGCTCCTCCATCAGCTTCACGCGCTCGGGGTTGTCCTTGCGCACCTTCTCGACGTGGGCGGTGGCGGCGGCGTTCTTCGGGTCCGCCCAGCTCGCGGCCAGCGCGAACTTCAGGATCGCCCGGTTGTTGATCGGCAGCGTGTTGTGCGTCTCCTTGTCGGCGTACTTCAGCACCTCGCCGGTCATCTCCCAGGCCTTCCACTTGCGCAGGTCGTCGATCGGCATGTCCGCGAGGTCCGCGTGCGTGACGAGCGCCGTCATGCCGTCGAGGATCTGCTTCCGGGTCAGCACGTCGGGGCGGTACTCCCAGAAGAACCGCAGCGTCTTCAGCCCCGAGTGCTTCACCAGGAACTCTTTCGAGGGGTCGGCGACGAGCTTCATCAGGTACTCGTACCCGGCCTTCGGATCGAGCAGCAGGTAGCCCATCAGCAGCCCGTCGAGGCCGCTGCTGAACTTGCCGTCCGGGGCGTCGAGGAGCTTGCGCACCTCGCCCGCCAGGGCCGGCCGGTCCTTGGGCGCGTGGCCCAGGAGCAGCCCGTACAGCCCGAACCGCGACGCCCGGGTGCTCGGGTCGCGCAGCCACTTCAGGAGGGTGTCGGTCGGGAGCTTCGGGGCGAGTTCCGCCACCTCCTTGTACTCGGCGACCGCGAACTCGTTGTAGGCGTCGCTGCTGATCTCGATCTCGGGCGACTCGAGGTAGTCGAAGAAGTACCGCAGCCGGGAGACGGCGTCCTTCCCCTTCACCGCCAGCGCGCCCTTCACGTACTCGGGCAGCTTGCTGTCGGTGCCCACGATCACGCCGCGGTACGGGTCCACGTCGCCGTTGACGACGTTGAAGAACACCATGTACTTGGACGGCTTCTGGTCCGGCGGCACGTACCGCGGGATGGTGAACACCTTCTTGTCTTTGACCAGCGCGTGCCCCTTCACGACGGCGTCGATCACCATGTCGGTGCTGCCCTTCGAGGAGCCCGGCTCCTTCGGATCGGGCTTCGCGTTGTCGAGCGTGCCGTAAAGGATGAAGTCCGCCTGGGAGACCTCGGTGGTGAGGGTTTGTCCGGAGGGCGGCCCGCACCCCGGGCACGCCGCGGCCGGCGCGGCGAAGTCCAGACACGCGGCCGCCGCGAGGACGACCGGTAAGAGGCAGCGTAAGAGCATTGCGGGGTCTCCAGCGGTGGGCCGGTGCGATACCGCCATTATTTCGATTCGCCCGCGGTTGCCAAACGCGCAATGTCGTGGCGCCTCCGGAATATCACGACGTTAGACCGACCTCCAGTGACGCCAACCGCTGCTCCACCAGTGCGAGGGCCGGGCGGACGGCGTCGGGGAGGTTCTGCCGGATCGCGCCGAGGTAGGCGTGCGCCTTGGCGGCGGTTTTGCGCCGGCCGTTGGGCGAGAAGGAGCGGCAGTCGCCGAGGTTGTCGTACAGGTCGGCCAGCTTCAGGGCCTTCACCTGCCACTCGGCCGCGGCGAGGACCTTCGTGTAGGCGTCCTCGCGCGCGTCGTGCGGGAGCCGCATGTCCTTGGTGAGGGCCGCGACCCAGCGCGCCACGTCCGGGCCGAACCGCTCGACGAGGTCGTCGGCGTCGGTGGTGGTGTCCTCAATGGTGTCGTGCAGGAGCGCCGCGGCGAGCATCCGCGGGTCGTCGAAGCCGAACGTGTGCCGCACCACGAGGCACACGCGGAACACGTGGCTCACATAGGGCGTCTGGTTATCCTTGCGGACCGCGTGGCGGTGCGCCCGGGCGGCGAACGCCGCGGCTTCGAAGGGGAGGTCGGCGAGCGAAGGCGTTGGAGTTGACATACGGGGGCATTCTATGCCCTCCGGGTTCGGAAATTGCGAGCCGAAGGGTCGCCCGCGTTCATGATCGCGTGCGCGTCGGAACCTCTTTAACGGCCCGGTGGTGACGGCCGGCGCGGTTTTGTTCCGGCCGCCCTTGCCCCGCGACAAGAGGTGCGGTCTAGTGGCCGCCGGACATACAACGTTCTCGAACCGAGTGCTCGGGGCCGGCTCGGACAGCGATCGACAAGATTGTTATGAATCTAATTCAATTTGATCGATGTGCTCGTTGGGCGCGGGGGCGGTCGGGGACGGGCTCACCGTCGCGACGACGCCCGCCAACGGGCGCGCCGAACGGCCGGACGCGCGGCGGTAACAGGCAGGTGCATTCGTGAAAACCAGTATGGGTCATGAAGCCGGAGACGGGAGCGGGGCCGAGGGGGCGGACGGGGCCGACCGGCTGACCGCGGCGCCGGACGACGCCCGCCAGCCGCGGCTCCCGTTCCCGGTGGTCGGCATCGGCGCCAGCGCCGGCGGCCTGGAGGCGTACACCGAGTTCCTCCAGGCCTGCCCGGCCGACGCCGGCATGGCCTACGTGCTGGTCCAGCACCTGCCGCCGGACCGCGAGAGCCTGCTGGCCGATCTGCTCGCGAAGCGGACCCGGATGCCGGTGGTGCAGGTGGCGGACGGCACCCCGGTCGAGCCGGACCGCGTGTACGTGATCCGGCCCGGGCACACGCTCACGATCCGGGACGGGCGGCTGCACCTCGGGCCGGAGCTGGCCGCCCGCGGGCACGGCCGGCCGATCGACGACTTTTTCCGCTCGCTGGCCGAAGAGCAGCAGCAGCGGGCGGTGGCGGTGGTGTTCTCCGGCATGGGGTCCAACGGGACCGCCGGGGCGCAGGCGGTGAAGGCGGTGGGCGGGCTGGTGGTGGCCCAGGAGCCGGAGTCGGCCGGCTACCCGGCCATGCCGCGGAGCCTGATCGACGCCCACCTGTCCGACCTCATCCTGCGCCCCGCCGAGCTGCCCGAGGCGCTCGTCCGGTACGCCCGCCAGCCGTACGCGGCGGACGGGGCCGCGGGCGCCTCGCCGCGGGACGAGCAGACCCTCGCCGACGTGCTGGCCGTCCTCCGCGCCCGCACCCGGCACGACTTCGCCGGGTACCGCAAGCCGACCCTGATCCGCCGGGTGCGGCGCCGCATGGGGCTGGGGCAGTTCGCCTCGATGGGCGACTACGTGCGGGCGCTGCGGCAGACCCCGGCCGAGGTGGCCGCGCTGGCCGACGACCTGCTGATCCACGTGACCGGGTTCTTCCGCGACCCGGAGGCGTGGGCGGTCCTGCGGGAAAAGGTCATCGCCCCGCTGGCCGCCGACCGCCCGGACGGGGCGGAGGTGCGGTGCTGGGTGGCCGCGTGCGCCACCGGCGAGGAGGCGTACACCCTGGCCATCCTGCTGACCGAGGCGGCCGAGGCCGCCGGCAAGCGGTTCGACGTGAAGATCTTCGCCACCGACCTGGCCGAGCGGGCCCTGGGGGCGGCCCGCACCGGGCTGTTCCCCAACGGCATCGAGAGCGAGGTCGCGCCCGAGCGGCTGGCCCGGTTCTTCGACAAGGACGACAGCTTTTACCGGGTGAAGAAGGAGCTGCGGGAGCTGGTCGTGTTCGCCCCGCAGAACCTGCTCCAGGACCCGCCGTTCTCGCGGCTGGACATCGCCTCCTGCCGGAACCTGCTCATCTACCTGGAACCGGAGACCCAGCGGCGGGTGCTGGCGCTGCTGCACTTCGGGCTCCGGGAGGGCGGGGCGCTGATGCTCGGCACGTCCGAGTCGGCCGCCCCGGCCGAGGGCGACTTCGAGCCGATCGACAAGCGGCACCGGCTGTTCCGCCGGGTCGGCCCGACCCGCTCCGGCACACTCGACCTGCCGGCCATGACGGCCGCGGCCCGCGAGGCCCGCCCGGTCCCGCTCCCGACGGGCACGCGCCCGCCCCCCCCGGCCGCGGCCCCGCTCGTGAGCCGGGCGCTGCTCGAGCGGCACACCCCGGCGGCGGTCGCCGTGGACGCGGTCGGGCAGATGGTCCACGTCCACGGCGACACCAGCCGGTACCTCACCATCCCCCCCGGCGGGCCGACCCTGGACCTTCTGGCCCTGGCCAACGACACGGTGCGCGGGGCGGTGCGGACCGCCCTACACCGGGCGGCCGACGCCCAGGCCCCGGTCACGGTGCGGGACGGGCTGATCGATACCGCGGACGGGCGCCGGCGGGTCGAGGTGGGGGCGGCCCCGCTCGGCCCCCGGGGCGGCCCGCCGCTGTACCTGGTGACGTTCCGCGACTACCCGGAGCCGCCGCCGGCCCCGCCCGCGGACCACGACCCGGGGGCCGCCGAGCGGTTGGCCGACGAGCTCCAGCGGACCCGCAGCGAGTTGCAAGGCGCGCTGGAGGAGATGCAGTCCAGCAACGAGGAGCTGAAGGCGTCCCACGAGGAGGCGACCAGCCTCAACGAGGAGCTGCAAAGCACCAACGAAGAGCTGGAGACCTCGAAGGAGGAGATGCAGTCCCTCAACGAGGAGCTGGTGACGGTCAACGCCCAGCTCCAGGCCAAGATGGGCGAGCTGGAGGCCACCGCCAACGACCTGGGGAGCCTGCTCACCAGCACCGACATCGCGGTCCTGTTCCTGGACCCGAAGTTCCGCATCCGCCGGTTCACCCCGGCCGTCCGGGACCTGCTGGACCTGATCCCGTCGGACGTGGGCCGGCCGTTCAGCGACCTGCGGCTCAAGTTCGCGGACCCGAACCTGCTGGCGGACGCCCAGGCGGTGCTGGACAAGCTGATCCCGGTCGAGCGGCCCGTGGAGAGCGAGAGCGGGCGGCACTACCTGCGCCGGGTGCTCCCGTACCGCACCCAGGACAACCGGATCGACGGGGTGGTGGTGGCGTTCGTGGACGTGACCGAGCGCCGCACGGCGGACGCCGCCCTGCGGGTGAGCGAGGCCCGGTACCGCACCCTGTTCGAGTCGATCGACGAGGGGTACTGCATCATCGAGATGATCCCCGACGCCGCGGGCCGGCTGACCGACTGGCGGTACGTCGAGGTCAACCCGGCGTTCGAGAAGAACAACGGGCTGGCGAACGCGGCCGGCAAGACGATCCGCGAGCTGACGCCGGACATCGAGCCGAAGTGGTTCGCCATTTACGGCCGCGTCGCCGAGACGGGCGAGCCGATTCGGTTCGAGGAGCACTCCGCCGCGTTCCGCCGCTGGTTCGACCTGTACGCGTTCCGCGTCGGCCCCCCCGAGGAGCGCCGGGTGGCGGTCCTATTCACCGACGTCACCGACCGCAAGCGGGCCGAAGAGCGGCAGGCGTACCTGCTGAAGTTGACCGACGCCCTGCGGCCCCTGACCGACCCGGAAGCGATTCAAGCCGAGGCGTGCCGGCTGCTCGGCGAGCAGCTCAAAACAGACCGGGCGTACTACGTGGAGCTGAACGAAATCGAGGGCGTGGCGACCGTCCGCCGGGACCACCTGCGCGGCGGCTCGCCGTCGCTGGCGGGCCGGCACCGGATCGCCGACTTCGGCTGGGTCATTCCTCCCATGCGCCGGGGGGAAGCCCTGGTGGTGCCGGACGTGGCCGCGTCCGCCCTGGTCCCCGCCGGCGACCGGCCGGCGATGGCCGCCGTGCGCGTCGCGGCCCACATCAACGCCCCACTGATTAAGGGCGGGGCACTGGTCGGCGCGGTGTGCGTCACCGAACCGGCCCCGCGGGCCTGGACCGCGGCCGAGGCGGCCCTCGTGGAAGAGACCGCCGAGCGGGTCTGGGCGGCGGCGGAGCGGGCGAAGGCCGAGGCGGCCCTCCAGCGCGCGAACGACGAACTCGAAGCCCGGGTCGCCGGGCGGACCGCCGAGCTGGAGCGGGTGCTGGGCGCGCTCGAAACCGAAATGGAGCGGCGCCGGCACCTGGCGCGGCGGCTGGCCACCGCCCAGGAGGACGAGCGGCGCCGGGTGGCCCGCGACCTGCACGACACCATCGGCCAGCTTATGGCCGGTTTGTCACTGGCGTTCAAGTCGATCGAGGCCGGCGGGGACCTCCCGGCCTCGGTCGCCGCCCGGCTGAGCGAGGCCCAGGGGCTCATGAACGACCTCGGCCGGGAGGTTCACGGGCTCGCCGTCCGCTTGCGCCCCACGTCGCTCGACGACATCGGCCTGGAGGCCGCCCTCGGGCAGCTCGTGTCCGAGTGGTCGGCGCGGTCGGGGGTGAGGGCCAACTTCCACGCCGCCGGCCTCGGGCCGGCGCGGCTGCCGGCGGAAACCGAGACGACCGTTTACCGGCTCGTCCAGGAGGCGCTGACCAACGTCGCGAGGCACGCCAACGCCAAAACGGTGAGCGTCGTGGCGACCCGGACGAGCGGGGGCATTTCGGTCGTGGTCGAGGACGACGGCGCGGGTTTCGCCCCGGACGCCGCTCCGAAAGGCCGGCTCGGGCTGCTCGGGATGCGGGAGCGGGTGGAACTCGTCGGCGGCGAGATGGACATCGAATCGAGCCCCGGTTCGGGCACAACGGTTGCCGTTCAGATTCCGGTCCCAGCCGAGGAGGAAGGGCCGTGAGCAAGCTGCGTGTGCTTCTCGCCGACGACCACCCGGTCGTGCGGAACGGGCTCAGGGAGCTCCTCCGCGCCGAGCCCGACATGGACATCGTCGGGGAGGTGCCCAACGGGGAGGCCGCCGTCCGCCGGTCGCACGAGCTGCGGCCCGACGTGGTGGTGATGGACGTGTCGATGCCGGGAATGGGCGGGACCGAGGCGACGGCACAGATTCGCAAGCTCTGTCCGGAGGTTCACATCGTCGCGCTAACCGCGCACGAGGACGGCGGGTACCTCCAGCGGGTGGTGGCCTCCGGAGCGAGCGGGTACGTGCTCAAGCGCTCGGCCGCCGCGGGCCTGATCCGTGCGATCCGCGAGGCGGCGGCGGGCCGTCAGTACCTGGACCCGGCGGTCGCCGGGCAACCGGTCGCCGACCCGGGCCCCGTTCCGAGCAAGGGGCACGAGCCGCTGAGCGAGCGCGAGCGGCAGGTGCTCAAAGAGGTCGCGCTGGGGTACTCGAACAAGCAGATCGCCGCGCGGAACGGGGTGAGCGTGAAGACGGTCGAAGCGTCCAAATCCCGGTTCATGGAGAAGCTCGGCATGAAATCCCGCGTCGATATTGTGAGGTACGCCGCCGAGCACGGGTGGCTGTCCGGGGTGTGACCCCGCCCGCGGCGCACGCGGTCAGCTCCCGGCCGGGCGCTCACCGGGGGGCGGGGCCGCCGGACGCACCTTGAGCGACGGGTGCGCCCCGGACCGCGCCGGGCCGCTCCCGCCCGGCCCCCCGGCCCGGCGCCGCGCCAGCTTCAGCTTGGGCACCGGAACGTCGTGCTCGTCCTCGATGTCGCCCACGATCTCTTCCAGCACGTCTTCGAGCGTGATGAGGCCCAGCACCTTGCCGGCCTCGTCGCGCACCAGCGCCATCGGCCGGTGCGACTTGCGGAACAGCCGGAACGCGTTCGAGACCGACTCGCCGGGGTCGAGGAACGTGGCCGGGTACAGCGCGTCCTCCAGCAGCACCACCCCCGACGTGCTGAACAGGAAGAACAGGTCCTTGGTGTTCACGATGCCGACGATCTTGTCGGGCGTCCCCTCGTACACCGGCAGCCGGGTGTGCGCCCCCAGCCGGACGATCTCGAGCACCTTGTCGGGCGGGGTGGCCACGTCGAGCGCCGCCATCTTCTCGACGGGCACCATGCAGTCGCGCACCACCTTGTCGGCCAGCCCGAACACGCCCCGCACCATGTCCGCGGCGTCGGAGTCGAGCTCGCCCGCCTCCTCGCTGTCCTCCACGAGGAGGCGCAGCTCGTTGACCGTGTGGACCTCCCCCTCCTCGGCGTCCTCCCGGTACCCGAGGCGGCGCAGGAACCATGCGCTGGACCCGTTCATCAGCTTGATGAGCGGCGCCGTGACCGCCCCGAACAGGTACACGGGCCGCGCCACCCACAGCCCCACCGCCTCGCTCGACTGGAGCGCCGCCAGCTTCGGCATCTGCTCCCCGAACACGACGTGCATGTAGGTGATGAGCGACAGCGTCAGCGCGATCGAGAGCACCCGGCCCCACTCGGCGGGCAGGTCCGCCATGAGCGGGTGGATCAGCCGGTGGATCGCCGGCTCGCTGACGAACCCGAGGGCCAAGCTGGCCACCGTGATGCCGAGCTGGCACGCGGCCACGCTCCGGTTCAGGTCGTTGACCGCCGCGAGCAGCCCGGCGGCCCCGACCTTGCCCTGGTTCACGAGTTCTTCGACGCGGGTTTTGCGGACCGCGACGAGCGCGAACTCGGCCGCGACGAAGAACCCGTTGATTGCGACCAGCACCGGAATCGCCGCCAGTCCGACAATTAACAGCGGCATACTCAGTTCGCCCCCGGCGGGATCGTTCGCCAGGAGTGTGAGCGACTCTGCGGAGCTTGCAGCCACGTGAACAGTTCCTTATCGGGCGAGTCCCCGCACGGAGCGGGGGGCGCCGCTCATTCTAGCACCCGGAGCCCGGCGCGCGGACGGGAACGGCCCCGACCACTGGCATAGGCGCGGGCCGCACGACCCGCGTAAACTACTTACGAAACGCGCCGCCGGAGGAACCGCCGCACTTGACGACCAGCTCGCACGACGCACTGTACCGCGCCATCTGCGCGGACCCGGACGAGGACACCCCCCGTCTGGCGTTCGCCGACCTGCTCGACGAGGACGGCGAGCACCGCCGCGCCGCGTTCGTGCGCACGCAGGTGGAGCTGGCCCGGCTCCCCGCCTACGACCCGGTGTGCGTGACGGCCCGCCAGCGCGACCCGGACGCGCTGACCGGGTGGTGCATGGCGCACACCCTACCGAAGGGGCTACCCGCGGGGTGCGAGTGGCGCCAGTTCGAGTTCCGCCGCGGGTTCCCGTGGAAGGTGGGGGTGCGGTCGCTCGCGGCGCTGCTCGAAACCGGCGACGCGCTGTTCCGGGTCGCCCCGATCCGCGCGCTCGGCGTCGACTCGCGCGACCGCCCCGACCTCGCCGCCCTGGCGGACTGGCCGCACCTGACCCGGCTGCACCGGCTCAACTTCTCCACCGGCTGGTTCGACTCCGACGACGTGGCCCGGTTCGCCCGGTCCCCGCACGCCGCCGGGATCACCGAGCTGGGGTTCGAGTTCGAGAGCCTGGCGCCCGAGGGGCTCGGCGCGCTGGCCGAGTCGGCGCTGTTCGCCCGGCTGACCGCCCTCGAACTGAACGCCAACGCCTTCCCCGCGGCGCTCCTGGTGGACGCCCTTGGGGGCGCACGCCGCGCGGGCGCGCTGTCGCGGCTCGGGCTGCCGAACAACCGGATCGGCGCGGCCGACGCCGAGGCGCTCTTCGGGCTCCCCGCGGTCCGCGAGCTTCAGCACCTCGACCTGAGCGACAACCCGCTCGCCGCGGACGGCCTGACCGCACTGGCCGCGAGCGGAATCGTTCGCGGGCTCCGGACCCTGAACCTCAGCCGGACCCGCCCCGGCGTGCTGGGGGTCAAGGCCCTGACCGAGGCCGGCGGGCTGGCCGGGCTGCGGCAGCTCGACCTGTCGAACAACGCGCTCGGGCCGAACGCGGTGAAGGCGCTCGCGGGCGCCTCGGCGCTCCGCGGGCTGCGGGCGCTGAACCTGTCGAACAACCACGTGCGCGACTCCGGGGCCGCCGACCTGGCCGGGGCGCGTGCCCTCGCCGGGCTGCTCGAACTGGACCTGTGCGAGACCGACATCGGCGACGCCGGGGCGCTGGCGCTGGCCGAATCTCCGTACCTGGGCGGGCTGTTGCGGCTGGACCTCAGCACCCGCAGCCGGCGCCCTCTTGGCACCGCCGCCCAGGCCGCGCTGCGGGAGCGGTTCGGCGACCGCGTCAACTGGTAGCGCCGGCAGAACCGCAGCCACCTGCGATAAAGGCGCGGTTGGTCGAACCGCGCGTATCAGCAGCCGCGGGCGCGATCGACCGGCGCACACATCTCCAACGCACTGCGATGCCACCGACTGGGCTTGTAGTGGCGTTCGCTGGCACACGAGCGGGGCGCTCGCTACCCCGGAGCGGGGGGTCGGGCTGGGTCGTCGCTACCCACGCGGCGCGCGTTTTTGGCCCGGTTCCCGGGCCGCGCATCCGGACCGGCCGGCCCCCGAGCCGAAATTCGCACCGGCAACGCGCTCGCTGCCATCGGAATTACAGAGCCGCGCGGTGCGGCGGGTTGCTCACGCCGAACGCCCCGCGCGGACCGGCGCCGGCTAAAATAACGCCAATGAACGATCGCGACACACTTTACCGGGCCGTTCTCGAGAACCCCGACGACGACACGCTGCGGTTGGTGTACGCGGACGCGCTCGAGGAGGGGGGCGATTCGCGGCGCGCGGCGTTCGTCCGCGCGCACGTGGAACTGGCCCGGGTGCCGGAGTACGAACCGGAAGCGGTTCAAGCCAAGTACCACAACCAGAAGAAAAAGGCCGACGGCGGGCGCTGGATCACGGAACTGCCGCCGCTGCCCGAGGGGCTGTCGTGGGCGCGGGACCCGTTCCGCCGCGGGCTGCCCGGGGCCATCCAGTCGCGCGACGGGGCCACGTTCGTCGCCCACGCCGACGACCTGTTCGCGCAGTACCCCATTGAATCGCTGGAGTTACGCGGCCCGCGTGCGCCCGACATGGCCGCCCTGGCGGCGTGCGGCTGGCTCAGCCGGTTACGGTCGCTGTCGCTGGTCGAGGGCGTCGGCCGTTCGATTCGGCTGCTGCTCGACTCACCGTATTTCGACCGGCTCACCGACCTGCACTTGGGCGCGCAGTTGACCACCCCGGAGGCCGTCACGGCGCTGGTGCGGAGCCGGATGTTCGATCAGTTGACGGCCCTGAGTGTGAGGGAGGACCGGCAGGGCGGCGGGTCGCTCGTGGGGGCGCTGGCGCGGCTCGCGAAGCCGCCGCGGCTCAAGAAGCTCGACCTGTCCTCGAACCGGGTCACCGATGCGGCGCTGGCACCGCTGCTGGCGTCCGCCGCGATGGAGACGGTCGAGGAACTGAACCTGAGCGACAACAACCTCGGCGCGGAAGGGCTGGAGACGCTCGCGGGTGCGGCTCTGCCGAATCTGCGGTCGCTGAACCTGATCCGCACCCGTCCGACCGGCGCGGGCGTTTATGCGCTCACCGGGGCGAGCTTCTTTCCCGAGTTACGGAGCCTCGGCCTCGGCGGAAACAACCTCCCCCCGGCCGCCGCCGAGCGACTGGCCCAGGCGGGCCGCACGAGCCTGCGAATACTGGGCCTGGACGGGAACCGGATCGGCGGGGGCGGCGCCGCGGCACTCGCGGGCGGTGAGAACCTGTCCGGCCTGCTGGTTCTCGATTTGGCGGAAGCGGGAATCGATGACGACGGCGCCGACGCGCTCGCCCAAACCGCACGGCTGGGCGGGCTGCTGTACCTGAACCTGTACGGCAACACGCTGACCGCCACCGCCGCGGCCCGGCTGCGGAAGCGGTTCGGCGACCGCGTGTTCCTCTGATACCGGCCGGGCCGCATCTCAGGCGCGCGACCGGCCCCGCACGGCTGCCCAAAGCCGGGCGCTCGCCCCGTCTGCGGTGGCGGCCTCATCCGGGTGTGCGGTTCGGGCCGCGCGCCAGCGGACAACGGCCCAGGTGAGCAGCGACCCGCCGAACACCACCCAGTAGCCGGGAACCAAGCGGACCCACCACGGCCCGACGAGCCACGCGCTGACGGCGAGCCCGGCGCCCCACAGCGCGAGCGCGACAAAGTCCGGCCGGTACTCCGGTCGCGCCTTCAGGACGACCGCCAGCGCCCAGAAGCCCGGCACCAGGAACGGCACGAACCAGCGGATCGACACGCACCCGCCGCCGAGGTTCTTCGAGAGGACACCGTATGCCAGCCAGCCGGCCGCGCACCACCCGCACAGCGCCAGCAGCTCCGTGCGATCGGGGATCGCGGCCCCACGGCGAAGGAATACCCGTGCTCCGCCGATGACTGCCAGCAGCAGCGGCGGGTTGTGCGTCAGGAAGCCCTTTTTGCCGAACAGCAGGTCGAACAGGTACAGGAACTGCGCGAAAAAGTGCTTGTGAACCACCCCGGTCATGTTGGTCCCGAACGGGTTGCCGGGCCACGCGAGGTATTCCGGGTGCATGTTGAGCGGCTTCAGCCAGTCGCCGCCGATGGCGAAGTTGATGGCATGCCCAGCAACGACGCACGGCACGACTCCCAGCCCGCACACCACGACCGGTAGCGCCCGGCGGGTGCGGATCGCGACCGCCGCCAGAACCGCGAGGACCAGCGGCGGGCCGACGCCGAAGTCGAGGTTGTACGCGAACCCGGCGATGAGCCCGGCGCCAAGGAGTGCGAGCCACGCCGTGCGCCCTTCGGCCGTGCGGTCGGCGATCCGGCACAGGAGCACGCACACCGCGGCCGCCGCTCCCAGTTGTGCGATGTGGTTGTTGGCGGAGCGGGTGTAAGCGGGCAGTACGGTGCCGAGCGCGAACGCCGCGAGCCACGCGAGCCGCCACCCCGGAGACAGCCCGACCCGGGTTCCGAGTACCCACAGGCACCCGACCGCGAGCGCGTACCCGGTACCGCTGAGGAGCACGCAGATGCCCCAGGCGAACACGTCCGGGCGGTCGCCCGGGTGCGGAAGCCCGAGCGCCATCAGCCCGCGGTAAGCGACCGCGAGCGGAACGCTCACCAGCGGGGGCTTGTCCGAGTAGTACCGGCCGTCGATCAGCAGCTTGTCGCTGGTGCCGCGGCGCAACAGGGTGTTGTCGGGGTCGTAGGGCGGGGTGCCGCGGTCGAAGTGCCCGGCCGGCGGGTGCAGGAACACGCTGTCGTCGATGCAGAACGTGCCGCGCTCGATCAGCGACTCGACCGACGCGAGCCGGCTGCCGTCGTTCCACCCGGACGCGAACGGCCACGCGCTGAAGGCCGCGAACGCGAGCGCACACGCGCCCAGCAGCCACGGCGCCGCCCAGTGATCCGCCCGGCTCATGTTTCCCGTCCCCGTGTGTGAGCGACGGGGGAACATAGCGAGGGGGGGCGGCCGACGCAACCGCGGCTGGCGGGCGGGGCGAAGAACGGCGCCGGTTGTGGTTGCCGGGCGGTTCGAGATTAGAGAGGCAAATCGGTGCAACGCCGCACCAGATCGGGTAAATAGGACGCCACGGCGTATCGCGCGCCTGCCACAGGGAACGAACGACAAGGACTCTCCATGCGCAAGCTGCAAATGGCCATGTTGGCCACCGTCATCGTGTGCTCCGCTTCACCGGCCGCGCCGCCGGTGCGCAAGTTCGACGACCCGGGCGCCCCACCGTTCAAGGTGTTGAAGGAGGGCGAACTCCCGCCGCTCGACGCCTACGACAACTTCGTCATCGGGCCGAAGTACGTGCCCGCGCCGGAGCGCAAGCGGGTCGAGGGCGTGCCCGAGGGGAAGGTGGAGCAGTTCGTGATCGATTCCAAGGAGACCAAGCTGTTCAACCCCGGGATCGCCCGGAAGGAGTTCGGGAAGGTCGACCCGAAGAACCCGAAAACGTTGATCGTCGAGACGCACCCCATCGACTACAAGCGCAAGATCACGGTCTACATCCCCGCACAACACAAGGCCGGCGACGAGATGCCGTTCCAGGTCATTCACGACGGCCCCGGCGGGAAGCCGAGCGCGGAACTGCTGAACACCTTCAACAACCTGATCGCCCAGAAGCGGATCCCGCCGCTCGTCGTCATCTGGGTCGCCAACGGCGGCGGCGACGCCCAGGGGCACGAGCGCGGCAAAGAGTACGACAACATGAACGGCGACTACGCCGAGTACATCGAGACCGAAGTGCTGCCGCGGGTGGAGAAGGGGTGCAAGGTGAAGCTGACCAAGGACCCCGACGGGCGCGCCGCGATGGGCAACAGCTCCGGCGGCTCGGCCGCGCTCATCATGGCCTGGTTCCGCACCGACCTGTACCACCGCGTGCTCACGACCTCGGGCACGTTCGTGAACCAGGCGTGGCCGTTCGACCCGAAGTTCCCGGACGGGGCCTGGGGGTTCCACGAGACCCTCATCCCCAAGGAGCCCAAGAAGCCGATCCGGCTGTTCATCTCCGTCGGCGACCAGGACTTGCTGAACCCGAACGTGATGCGGGACGACATGCACGACTGGGTGGAGGCCAACCACCGGATGGCCAAGGTGCTGAAGGCCAAGGGGTACGAGTACCAGTACCTGTTCTGTCGCGGGGCGGGCCACAGCGTCGGCAACGCCCAGACGCAGTTCCTCCCGCACGCCATCGAGTGGGTGTGGAAGGGGTACGCTCCGAAGGACAAGTCGAAGTGAGCCGGTGCGAACGCTCGTGGTGTGCGGAAGGAGTTTGACTTCCCCGCACACCACGACTACCGTCAGGCTCCGGTCCGAGCCTTCACGCCACCCGCCGCATCGTGCCGGCGCCCGCGAGCAACATCATGGCAGCACCCTCCCGACGCGACGCCCTGACGCACCTCGGCACAGCGGCCGTCCTCGGCGGGACCGCCGCCGCCCGTGCGGACGCTCCCAAGGCGGGTGCGAAGCCGATCAAGATCGGGCAGATCGGGGTCGCCCACGCGCACGCCACCAAGCTGTCCGTGTACCGCGACTCACCGGACTACGAGGTGGTCGGGATCGTTGAGCCCGATGAGGCGCTGCGCAAGCGGGCCGAGAACACGCCCGCGTACCGCGGGCTCAAGTGGCTCACACGCGAACAACTGCTGGCCACGCCGGGTCTGCAAGCGGTGCTGGTGGAGACGCGCATCCGCGACCTGCTCGACAACGCCGAGGCGTGCGTGCGCGCCGGGATACACGTTCACATCGACAAACCCGCCGGCGAGTCGCTTCCGCACCTCAAGCGCGTCCTCGACGCCGCGACGAAGCAGAAGCTCGTGGTGCAAATGGGCTACATGTACCGCTACAACCCGGCGGTGGTACTGCTCCGCGAGTTCCTCAAGAAGGGGTGGCTGGGCGAGGTGTTCGAGGTCCACGCGGTGATGAGTAAGGTGGTGCCGCCGGCCCAGCGGAAGGAGCACGCCGAGTACCCCGGCGGGATGATGTTCGAACTCGGCTGTCACGTGCTCGATCTGGTCGTCGGCGTGCTGGGCCGGCCGAACGAGGTCGCCGGGTTCCGCACGCACGCCGCCAAACTCGAGGACGGCCTGCTCGACAACATGTTGGCGGTGCTGAGCTACCCGCGGGCCATCGCCAGCGTGAAGTCCAGCGCGCTGGAGGTGGAGGGCGGCGACCGGCGGCACCTCGTCGTGTGCGGAACGGAGGGCACGTTCCACATCCAGCCGCTCGACAACCCGGCGGCGCGGGTGTCGCTGTCCCAGGCGCGCGACGGGTACAAGAAGGGCACGCAGGAGGTGACGTTCCCGAAGTACGCGCGGTACGTGGGCGACGCCGCCGACATGGCCCGCGTGATCCGCGGTGAGAAGCCGCACGACTTCCCGCCCGAACACGACCTGGCCGTGCAGGAGACGCTCCTCCGCGCGTGCGGGCTGTCACCGAAAAGCTGACGCGCGGCACAGCACCGCAACGCGCGCCGCCGGCGCGTGGACGCCCCCGCACCCGGGAACCGCATGGCCATCTTGCTCGGCACGCACCACGTCGCGGTCATCTGCTCGGACTACCCGCGCTCGAAGCACTTCTACACCGAAGTGCTCGGGCTGGCGGTGGTGTCGGAGGTGTTCCGCGAGTCGCGCGGCTCGTACAAGCTCGACCTTCGGTTGCCGGACGGCACACAGATCGAGCTGTTCAGCTTCCCGAACCCGCCGCCGCGGCCGAGCTACCCGGAGGCGTGCGGGTTGCGGCACCTGGCGCTTGTCGTCGCCGACCTCGCCGCCGCGGTCGCGCACCTCGGGGCGCACGGCGTGAAGGTGGAGCCGATCCGGGTGGACGAGTACACCGGGAAGCGGTTCACTTTCTTCGCCGATCCCGACGGGCTTCCGCTCGAACTGTACGAACGATAGCTCTCCCGGAGTCATTCATGCGCCACCTTGCGTTCGTTCTCGTTCTCACCCTCGTACCGGCCGCGCCGGCGCGCGGCGCGGACCCGAAGCCGTTCCCGGGGGCGCCGACAAAGTGGCAGGGGTTCACCCGCCACGACTTCAAGGTCGGCACTCTGGACGCGACGGTGGTCGCACCGGAGAAACCGCTCCCGGGGCGCCCGTGGGTGTGGCGTGGCGAGTTCTTCGGCGCGTTCGCCGACGCCGACGCGGCGCTCGTGAAGGCCGGGTGGCACCTGGCGTACCTGAAGGTGCCCGACCTGTTCGGCGCGCCGAAGGCGGTGAAGCAGTGGGAAGCGTTTCACGAGGCGCTGGTGAAGGAGTACGGATTGCACCCGAAGCCCGGGCTCATCGGGCTGTCGCGGGGCGGGCTGTACTGCATGAACTGGGCGGCCGCACACCCGGACAAGACCCTGGCGGTGTACCTGGACAACGCGGTGTGCGACTTCAAGAGCTGGCCCGGCGGCAAGCCGAAGAAGTTCGGAGCGGCCCCCGGGTCGGATGCCGAGTGGAAAAAGATGCTGGCGGCCTACGACTTCAAGACCGACGACGATGCGCTGAAGTACAAGCTGAACCCGGTGGACAACCTGGCCCCGCTGGCGAAGGCCAAAATCCCGCTGCTCCTGGTGTACGGGGACAAGGACGCCGTGGTGCCGCACGTCGAGAACTCGGAGCTGGTGTACGACCGGTACAAGGCGCTCGGCGGGCCGGTCGAGCGGGTCGTGAAACCGGGTCAGGACCACCACCCGCACGGGCTGAAGGACGTGTCACCGGTCGTGAAATTCTTCACCGAAGCGTTGGCCGCTCAGAAGTGACAGGGCCGTGGTTTTGAGGCCGCACCCGGGAACAGAGGCTGATGTTGGAGCACGGGAGGTTCGACCGGTCTTTCGGGTGCGTCGGGCGTGCGGTACTCGGACCCGAACGGCACAATCGACGCACGGGGACCACGCGGCCCCATTTCTCGACGGCATTCTTTGAGGGAGGGAGAACGGGGCACGGCTGTCTGTTGCCCTGCGAGCGTAGAATTGGTCACCCGAACGAAAGGTGACGACCATGTCTCGGTTCTGGCAGCACTTCGTTACGAACGGCGGCGAGGAGGCGGGCGCGCCGGAGCGGCCCAAGGGCGAATCGGTCCCCGAACCCGAGGACGTGCTCGATGCGTTCTCGCGGGCCGTTGTGGGCGTCGCGGACAAGCTGCGCCCGGCGGTGGTGAACCTGCGCGTCGGCCGCGGCGAGCGGGGCGGCAGCGGGTCAGGCGTGCTGTTCGCCCCGGACGGGTTCCTGCTCACCAACCACCACGTCGTTCAGGGGCACGACAAGGTGCGGGTGCGGCTCAGCGACGGGACCGAAATGGCCGGGCGGGTGGTCGGCAACGACCCGTGGACCGACCTCGCCGTGGTGCAGGCCGAGGGCACGGCGCTCCCGTTCGCGCAACTGGGCGATTCGGCCCGGATCAAGGTCGGACAGCTCGCGGTGGCGATCGGCAGCCCGCTCGGGTTCGAGTCCACCGTCACCGCGGGCGTGATTTCCGCGCTCGGGCGCACGCTCCGGAGCGTGTCGGGGCACCTGGTCGATAACGTCATCCAGACCGACGCGGCGCTGAACCCCGGCAACAGCGGCGGGCCGCTCGTCGATTCGCACGGGCGGGTGATCGGGATCAACACCGCGGTGATTCAGCCGGCGCAAGGTATCTGCTTCGCCGTACCGGTCAACACCGCGAAGACGATCCTTCCGCAGTTGCTGAAGCACGGGCGGGTGATCCGCGGGTACCTCGGGCTGCACGCCCGACAGGTGCCGGTCGCGCCGGAGCTGCGCACGAAGTTCGGCCTGGAGCAGAAGAGCGGCGTCGAGATCCTGATGCTCGAAGAGGACGGCCCGGCCCAGAACGCGGGGCTGTGGATCGACGACATCATCATCGGGTTCGGCGACCGGCCCGTCGCGAGCGTGGACGACCTGCACCGGGCGCTGACCCAGTTGCCGGTCGGGATGCCCGCGAAGGTGGCGGTGCTGCGCGAGGGGCGGCGGCTCGAGCGCACGGCCGTGCCCGGCGAGTACCCCACCCCGGTCCGCGGGTGACCGCCGGGGCGGCGCGAAACGTCGATCGACGCCGCCCCGCGCGGGCGGCTACAATTGCGGCCCGCGACGGGGCGATCCCGAAACTCTTTGAGAGGCCCGATGTCCGACCGCGCCGCCCTCCTGAGCGCGATCTGTGCCCAGCCCGAAGAAGACACCCCGCGGCTCGCCTTCGCGGACTGGCTCGACGAGCACGCGGGCACGTTCCCGATCCCGACCGACGCCCACGCCCGGGCGCGCTTCATTCGCGACGACATCGGGATGTCCGCGCGCGCCGAGTGCGACCCGGAGCGCCTCCGGTGGGAGCTGATCGAGAAGCCGCGGCGCGAGCAGGAGCCGTGGGTCCGCGTGACCCACACGCCGGAGGTGCTGACCCCGGAGCGCGCCGGCGGGGTGCTGAAGCGCGGGTTCCCGTGGTGGGTCCGGCTGCGCCCGAGCGAGCTTCTGGCCAACGCGGACCGAGTGCTGCCGCAGGTGCCCGGGGGCGTGCTCACGTTCGCTAACCCGGACGCGCATTGGGCGGCCCTCACGCGTTCGCCGCACTTGGCCCGGCTCGCGGGCCTGCACATCCGCCAGACGCACCTGACTCCGGCCGCTCTTCAGTTGCTGGTGGAGTCCCCGCACGCGGTCGGGATCGGGTGGTTCAGCGCCGGGAGCGACGGGCTGACGAGCGCGGCGCTCCCGGTTCTCACCCGGTCCGAGTTCCTGGCGCGGCTCACGCGCCTCGACCTGGACGGCCGGCAGTGGGCCGGTGGGGCGTTCGTCAACAGTTTCGCCCAGATCGCGCACCCGGTGCGGCTCCGTGAGCTGGGCCTCGCAGAGTCCGGGCTGTCCGGGTCGCACCTTCAGCGGCTGCTCACCTCGTCTGCGGCCGAAGGCCTGGAGCGGCTCGTGCTGGCCGTCAACCCGATCGGGCGGGCGGGGCACGAGGCCGTCGCCCTGCTGCCACTCGAACGGTTGCGCAAGTTGGACCTGAGCGAGACGGCGCCCGGCGCGGACGGGCTCCGGCGGCTCGCGACCTCTCTGACGCTCAGCCGGCTGGAGCGGCTGGGGTACCGGCGGAACCACGTGAGCGCGGCGCTGGCGGCGGAACTGGCGGCGTGCCACGAGGGGAGTAACCTGCGGGTGCTGGACCTCGCGTACAACCCGATCGGCAACGCCGGTTCGGCCGCGCTGTTCCGGTCGCCGCATTTCGCCGGACTGCTGTACCTGAACCTGTCGTACTGCATGGTCGGCGACGAGGGCGTCCGCGCGCTGCTCGAGTCCCCGCTGCTCGGGACGCTCGTGCTGCTGGACCTGACCGGTTCGCCGGCGTCGGCCGAGGTGCTGGAGTTGCTCAAAGAGAAGATGGGCGACCGGGTGCGGATCTGACCCACGGATATAAGATGCTGCCATGTCTGACCGCGACGCACTCCTGAGCGCGATCTGCGCGCAGCCCGACGAGGACACGCCGCGGCTCGTCTTCGCCGATTACCTCGAAGAGCACGACGAGGCGGCCCGCGCGGCGTTCATCCGGGACCAGATCCGGCTGGCGCAGACGCCGCCGTGGGAGCCGTTCGCGGTGTGGTGCCGGTGGCACGCCCCGCACGTCGTCAGCGGCGCCCCGTTCCGCGGCACCCTCCCGAAGCTCGAAGGGTCGGCGCTGGCGTGGGGGGACACGCCGTTCCGCCGCGGGCTCGGGTGGTCCCTCCGGGTCCACATGCCGGCCCTCTGGGACACGCTCGCGGAGCCCCTGTTCGACCGGCAGCCGATCGGCCGGCTCATGTTCTGGCCCACGGCCCTCGACGACTGGCGCCGGATCGCGGCGTCGGAGCGCGTGACGCGGTTCCGCGAGGTCGCGTTCGCCACCAGCCCCATTGAGCCCCTGTTCGCGCTCCGCGACCGCCCCGCCGCGGCCGGGATCACGGACCTGTACTTCGGCCGGGCGAGCGGGGCCGGGATGCCAGAGGTGATCGAAGACCTGTTCCGCTCGCCGCTGGGGCACACGGCGCGCGGGCTCCATTTCCACACCGGGTACGAGTCCCTCAGCGCGCTTGTGGACGCGCTCAACACCGGCGGGCCGTTCGCCCGGCTGTCGTTCTCGAACATGGGAATCACCGCAGAGCACCTGCGGCAACTGTTCGCCGGGCCGGTCGCGTCGGAACTGGAGGAACTGCACCTCGCCAGCGAACCGCTGGGCGGGGACGGGATACGGGTGCTGGCCGAACAGCTCCCGAGTACCGTGCGCGACCTCGCGCTTGTGAGGGTCGGTGCGCGCGACGGGCTCGAAGTGTTCGCCCGCAGCGGGGGGCTGATGAACTTGAAGCGGCTCGACCTCAGCCTCAACCCGCTCAGCCCGCGGTCGAGCCGGCTGCTGTCGCTGTCGCACGCGCTGCCGGCCTTGCGCGCGATCAACCTCCACTCGTGCCATCTGGGGGATAAGGGGGTCCGTCACGTCACGCAGGCGCGGTGGTGGCACGGACTGGTGGAAGCGGATTTGCGGAACAACACGCTCTCACCCGCCGGGGTGCGGCACCTGCTGAACGCGCCGGTCCCGCCGGACCTCACGGCCCTGGTCCTCGACCGCGACGGTTTGGGGGCCGAGAGCCGGGCGGCGCTTCAGAGGAAGTTCGGCGCGGCGGCCGTGTTCGTGGCAGGCGAGGTGCCGGGGTAGGTCGCGTTGCGCCAGCCGGCCGTTGACGCGGCCCGGCCCGCCCGCGAGCATAACGGTATGGGCATGAGCATGAAGAAGTTCGCCGCCGTGGTGCGCCGCGCGATCGAGTCCCTGCCGGAGGAGATCAAGCGGCACCTCGATAACGTCGTCGTGGACGTGGAAGACGACCCGTCCGACGAGTTCCTCCGCGAAGCCGGGTTCACCGACGAGGAGATCGAGGCGGGCGACTCGCTGTACGGCTACTTCATGCCGCTGGAAGGGGCCAGCGCCAGCGATATGCTAGAGAACCCGAACCGCATCATCATCTTCCGCAACCCGCTCGAAGACGACTTCCCCGACCCGCGCGAGCTGGAAATCGAGATCCGCAAAACGGTGGTCCACGAGATCGCGCACCACTTCGGCTGGTCCGACCGCGACCTGGAGCGGTTCGACGACAACCCCGACCCGTTCGGCGGATGACCGGTCCGGTTCGGTCTTGACCGTCTTGCTTCAATACGACTAAGTTCTGGTCCCAGCTTCCACGGAGGGACCATGCGCGTGCGAATCCTGCTCGTATCGATCGCCCTGGCAATCGTGCCCGGAGCGGCACTTGCTCAGGAGAAGTACCCGACCATCGCGCCCCCGGCCATCGCTCCCGGAGGCCCGGGATCGGCCCCCTCGCCGCAGATCGTGCCGCCGGCAGCGCCCGTGCCTCCGCCGCAGACTGAAAAGACGGTCGACGACCTGCTCACCGAACTCGAACAGCTCCGCGTCCAACAGACCGAACTGGCGAAGCGCGAAAAGGAGCTGACCGAGGCGCTCCGCAAGAAGCTCCAACAACAAACCGAGCGGATGCAGAAGCTCGGTGTCGCTCCGAAAGCCCCCGAGCCGGACCGCGTGGGGCGCATTCTCATCGAAGGTAACGTCAAGACACCGGACGGGAAGATTCTCGAACTGCTCGACTTCCATGCAGGCCAAGTGCTGAAACACTCCGCAATTGAAGATGGCCGTGCGAAACTCGAAAAAGCCGGGTTCCGCGGCGCCACGATCAACGTGACGCCAAATGAACTCGACGCAACGTTTAAGGACATTCACGTCAAGGTGAGCGAGCCGCCGGTGCCATTCACCGGACCGGAACTTCCCCGGCCGTCGCCCGTGGGCCGCTGACGCCGTTCGGCTGGGCGTAGTCGCGGCCGGTTGCCGAACCGACACAGAGTCGCTGCCATCAGTGAGGGTAGCGGCCATATGTTCGGGCACACGGGCCGCTCGGCACCGAGCGCCACCAGATCCGAATCCGCGGTAAGGCGCTCGGCCTGTGAAGATGCCCCCGACCCCGAAGACAACCTACCCCCCGGCCCCCTCCCTGAAGGGAGGGGGGTGGCGCCGGGAACGTTGGTCCCGGTGCGTAAAGCGCGCGCGGGGCGACCCACCCCCCGGCCCCCTCCCTGAAGGGAGGGGGTGGCGCCGGGAACGTTGGTCCCGGTGCGTAAAGAGCGCGCGAGGCGCTACCGCTTCGCGCGTGGTGCGGCGATGCGGGCCACGGAGCTGGAGCGCGGGCGTCTCGCCCGCTTTCGCTTCGCGCATGTTGCGCCGGAGGCGGTCGCGCGCATCGCGACACGATACGCGAAGCGGAGGCGGGCGGGACGCCCGCGCTCCACAGAGGGCGTACCACCGCCGACGGTGCGAGACCCGCGAAGCGGAAGCGGGCGAGACGCCCGCGCTCCAGCCCCGCGACCGCCTACGGTAACGTACCCACGAAGCGTGGCGCGCGCATCTCGCCCCGGGACCAACGTTCCCCGCGCCACCCCCTCCCTTCCGCCGGCCCACGGAAGCTCCGCTGACCGGGCCAGCGAGCACGCCGAGGGGGCCGGGGGGGGTAGGTTGCCTTTGCTCCCCTCCCTTCAGGGAGGGGTTGGGGGTGGGTCTTCGCCCCGCGTGCGCATGTCGCGCCGGGACCGCCCGGTCACCCCCGGTCACCCCCTCCCTACCCCCGTAACACTCCGGCGCCACCTGGCGCGTGTGTAACGAGCGCCGGACCACGTTACACCTGCGACACGTTAGACCGGTGACACGGTGTTCGACGGACAAAAACAGGAAACAGGGTAACCAGGGGTGACCCGAGCAGCAGCAGCAAGGACTTACGGCGGCCACACCCCCTAGCCAACCGGGTGACCGGGGGGTGACCACAGGAGCGGGGCAGGGCGAGCGGACCCGGTGTCATTGGTTGAGTAGCGGCCGTGTCGAGCGCGCCGCACCGGCGGAGGAGCAGTTGTATGACGGAACCGATCCCGGCGCTGCGGTTCAGGAACGTGACGTACCACTTCCCGTTCGCGCGGCTGATCCGCTCGCACACCGCGCAGGAGCGGGACGAGTTGGCGGCCACCATCCGCGGGCACAAGCGGGTGCTGGTGCGGGTGGTGACCTACACCCGCCGCCTTGGCTACCAGAACTGTTGTGCCCCCGAGCCGGGTCGTTTTGCACCTGCCGAGCACTTTACAACTGCGGACGGCTCACATGTGAACTGGCGGCCTGCGGGCAGAAATCGGCGTACGGAGTCGCTTCTGGCCCCGACGCCGCTGTAACGGGGGTTACAGTGGCGTCGGGATAGCAACCGCGGGGGCACCGACTAGACATCCGCTACCGCCTGACTGGTCACGGGCTGGCAATTCGCTGGGCGGTCGCTACCCACGAATCACAGCTCGGAACGCGGATAACGGTTCGCAGCAGCCATCGGAGCCTGCTCGAACGGCAACCGCGCGGTACGTTGCAACATCCAGCCTGGGAATAATTTATGTCCACAGCGATGTGCGTGAGTGGATTCACTTCCCGGACGAACGCGCGGGATCAACCGCTCCGTTTGGCTGGGAAAAGGCGTGATGTGGACTTCCGGAACTACCACGCGAGAAAAACCGCGTGGCAGCGTCTCGTGTCGCCGAGTTGTAGCGGCCAACGCACCGCCGTTGACACGGTACGGAAGCGGCCGTCACTTCAGCGGCGAGTAGTCGGTCGGAACCAAGAACTCCGACACCACGCCGTTCTTTTCGGCCGTCAAACTGCCCCCGCCCTTCTCTTCGCTGGCCTTGCGGGCCGCGAGCCAGTCGGGGTCCTTGCGGAAGGCGTCGAACGACTTCGCGGCCGCCTCCTTGCTCTTGTGCGCGAGCAGGTAAATCAGGGTGTCGTCGGCCCCCTTCTCGCCCGCCAGCACGTTCCAGTAGATCAGGTTCGTCATGCCGTGCTTCGCGAACAGCTTGATCGTATGGTTCTTGAACCGGTCGTTGAGGTGCCCCAAGTTGCCCTTCGTCGCGGTGTAGGTGCGCAGCTCGAACACCCGCTCCTCGGTCCCCTTCTCGACCTTGAGCAGCGGCGAGTACTCGGTGGCGGTCAGGAACCGCGATTCCATCTTGCTCACCAGTTTGCCGTCCTTCTCGCTCTCCGCAACGGCCTTCTTCCAGTCCGCGTCGGCGCCCATCGCCTGGAGCGCTTTGTCGCGGGCAGCCTTGCTCGGCGCGGAGATGAAATAGACGAGCTTGTTTTCCTTGTTATCGACCGGCACGAAGTAGCCGACGTTGGTCAGCCCGTGCTTCTCGAACATCTTGAGCGTGTGGTTCTTGAACCGGGCGTTGAGGGCGTCGAGCTTGCCCGGGGGCGCGTAGTACACCCGCATCTCGTACACGCGGGCGTCCTTTTCGGCGGCGGAAGTGTCGGCGGTCATGAGCGTGAGGGTGGCGAGAGCAAGCGGAAGGAGCAACAAGCGACACATGCGAAGTCCTCCGGGAGCGGTGGGGCGCAGGGACGAGCATACGGCGCGGCCGGAAGAGCGGGGAGTGAAGCGAGCGGAACGTGGGGTGAAGCGCGGGAACGGCGAGTGGAGAATCTGTACCGAAAGTGGGGTGCTATTGCGCGTTCGGATGTCCTCAGCTCCCCGCCCCGTTCCTTACTTCCTCTTCGGCAGTTGTGGCAGGACGGCCGGCTCTGCGTACCGTTCGGGATCTTTCTCGAATTTCTCTTTTGCGGTGGCGTTGTAGAAGTACACCTTCACCCCTTTGTACATCGCCGACGGGTCTTTTTCAGAGACCTTTTTGTCGCGGTAGACGGGGCAGAACTGTTGCTCGATACCGCGTTTGGGCAGTTCAACCCCGGCAAGTGCCGGAATGAACTTCGGGTCGAGGTACGCGGCCGGGTCGCGACGGTACTTCGCCACGCACGTGTCGCAGCACAGGTAGATCTTTACGCCCTTGTAGGTTTCGTACTTCGAATAGACCGGGTCGATTTCGTCCTTGGTCATCACCGGACAGAACTTCTGCTCGGCCGGTTTCGGCGGATCCGCGAGAACGGCGGGAGCAACGATGAATGCGACGAACGTGAGGCTTGTGCGGAGCATCAGAGCGGGGTCCGAATGGGTGTCGGCCGTCAGGTGTGCAGAAGCGCGAGCACGAGCACGAGGAACAACATGTTCGCCACGACGATGACGAAGAACAGCAACGCAAGGCGAGACAGATCGCGGACCAACTCGCCCGGCGAGAACAGCCGTTCCGTGTCGGGCGCCGGTTGTTCGTATGTTTCGGTCTCGGGGGACGCGACCCGCGTGCGGACCCGGGGCGGGAGGTCGTCCCACCACCGGCGCGCGTCGGCACCGTCGTTCCTGTTCCGCATCACCATGAGCGAGGTCCTGTTCTCGGCCCGCCGCGAGGCGCCTCGCGGTCACGATCACATGAATTTGGGCGGTGAGAGGGCACGAACGGAGAGTGCGGTGAAATTCTAACCCACTATCGGCTGCGGCGGTATCGAAAAATGTTGGGTGGCAGGCGTCAAGAATCACCTCAACCCCAGGTCGGCGGGACGGTTGGCGCCGGTGGTGGTGACGGCGGATTCACAGGGTACGGCAGCGCCGGGCCTTCAGGGGCGGTTCCGGGTTGCGCCGGCGTGACATCCGGGGGGACGGTCGGTACCGGGTCACTCGGTCGCGGCTGTGGGTGCGGTCGGGTCGGCACGTCCGGGCCGGGTGGGGTCGGTATCGGTGAGGTGCTCACGTGGCTCGTTCCTGGGTGCGGAGTACGGGCGATACCCACGACCTATTGCAACCGTTGTGCCGCGCGACCGTGTCAACCGTACCGCCGACCGCGGGCGAGCCACGAATTTGCGGGCGCCGCCCCCCTTGTACCGGTGGCGGTCGCGAGAGAGAATGCTCGGTAACGCATCCGAACCGCCAGGGTGACCCGATATGCGCGCCCGGTTGGTGTCCGCCGACGGCGGCCCGTCCATCGATTTGGTCAAGGACATGACGCTCTTCGGTCGGGACGAAGACTGCGACATGCGCCTCGACCACAAGAGCGTTTCGAAGTTGCACTGCGTCGTCGTGAAGACGGACGGGTTGCTCCTGTTGCGCGACCTGGGCAGCACGAACGGCACCCGGGTGAACGGGCAGCGTGTGCGCCGCGCCGCGCTGCTCCCGAACGACACGGTCGCGATCGCGAACCTCAAGTACGTGGTCAAGTTCGGTGTGGAGCTGGAGAAACTGGAACAACAAGAGGAGCCGCGGCCCAAAAAGGAGCCGGCGGCGCAACTGCGACGCAACGTACTGCCCGACGTGTACCCCGAGCAGAAGTGACCGTAAGGGCCGAAACCGGGTCCCACTGGTCGGGGCCGTCGACGGCGGAGAGAATACGGTGTTATCGCCGGTAGCGGTGTCCCGCCCTCTCAACCCACAGGAGACCCTGAGCCATGACGGTCATGATCGCGATCGCCCTGTTGACGGCCCTCGCGCCCCAGCCGACGGCGCAGCCGGCCGGTGAACTGAAGCTCGCCAACGTGCGCACCACCGTGGGCGAACTCGGGCCGACCCGCGAGGTGTCCAAGATCCTCCCCGGCGACGTGCTGTTCATCGCGTACGACATCGAAGGCATCACCATCGACGGCGAGGGGCTCGCGCGTTACACGATGGCGATGGAGGTGGTGAACGCGGCCGGCGCCCGCATCCTACCGCCGCCGAGCGAGCCGAAGGTCGAGCCCCGCGAGCTGACCGAGTTCGTGCCGCTGCGCGGCAACAAGTTGCCCGCTCGGGCGTTCGTCACCATCGGCCTCGACCAGCCCGCCGGCGAGTACACCTGCAAGCTGTCAGTCACCGACTCGAAAACCAAAGCGACCGGCAGCATGAACCTGAAGTTCGAGGTGACGAAAAAGGACTTCGGGGTGGTGGCGGTGTACACCACGCACGACCAGCGCGGCGAGCTGTCCGCCCCGACCAGCGGGCAGGTGGGGCAGACGGTCTACGTGCAGTTCAGCATCGCCAGCTTCGAGCGCGACCCCAAGACCAAGCAGCCGGACGTCGAGGTCGTGTGCCAGCTCCTCGACGACAAGGGCGCCCCGCTGCTGACCACCCCGCGGAAGCACATTCAGGACGCCAAGGCCCCGCAACCGGTGAAGGACGCCGACGGCGCGTTCGCGCTCCAGTTCCCGGTGTTCATGAACCGACCGGGCAAGTTCACCGTCGAAATCACCGCGACCGATCGCGTGTCGAAGAAGACGTCGGCGTACAAGCTGCCGGTCACGGTGAGCCCGGCGAACTGAGCTTCCGGGTAGGGAACCGAGTGTCGTAAACCGGGAGCGCCCTCGAGCCGTTCCCGACTTACGACATTCGGCCTTCCGGTAATCGACCGAAGCGAGCGGCGGCGCGTACAATGCCCTCATCTCGTTTCACCCGCAGGCTCCCGATGAACAACCTCGCCGACCAGATCGCGCGCTTCCGGAACATGGCCCAAGAGGACCCCGAGAACGACTTGGCCCACTACCGTCTCGGGCAGTTCCTGCTTGAAGACGGGCAGGCCGAGGAAGCGGCGAAGTGTTTCCGTCGCACGCTCGAAATCACCCCGGAATTTTCCACGGCGTTCAAGTTCCTCGGTGAGAGCCTGTTGAAGCTCGACCGCAAGGCCGAGGCGATCGAGGTGTTTACCAAGGGCTGGTCCGTGGCCGACGACCGGGGCGACCGCGTGCCCCGCGACGCGATGGCCAAGCACCTCGAGCAGCTCGGCGCCCCGGTTCCGAAGAAGCAGGCCGCGGCGCCGGCGGACGACGACGGGCCGGGCACCGGCTTCCGGTGCGAGCGGCCCGGGTGCATGGAGGGCAAGCGCGCCCGCCAGCTCGACAAGCCGCCCGTGCCCGACGCGATCGGGCTGCGCATCCACCAAGAGATCTGCTCCGCGTGCTGGACGCTGTGGCTCAAGGATCTCAGCGTCAAGGTCGTGAACGAGCTGCGCCTGGACCTCAGCTCCGAGGGCGGTCAGGGCGAGTACGACAAGAACATGCGCGAGTTCTTCGGCTTCGAACAGGACGCCAAGTGACTTCCACCCTGGTTCAGTTCGGCAAGTCGGGGTTCGTCGGCCGGTTCACGGCCGACGGTCCCGCCGCGCGCGGCACCCGCGTGGTCGTCCACTCGCCGCGCGGGGTCGAGTGCGGGCTGGTGCTGTGTGAGCCCGGCGAGCCGTTCTCCCCGGCGCTCCCCGTCGAAGGCCGGCTCCTCCGGACAGCCACTCCCGACGACTGCGCCCGCGCCGCGCGGTTCGCCCCGCGCGAGGGCGAGTTGCTCGAAACGGCGAACGAAGCGGCCGCAAGCCGCGCGCTGCCCGTCACGTTCGTGGACGCGGAACTCACGCTCGACGACCACCTGATTCTCCACGGGCTCGCCTGGGGCGCCTGCGACGCCACGCCCCTGTTCGAAGACCTCTCCGCACGGTTCGGGCTCACCGTTCGTCTGCTCGACCTGTCCCGCGCGCCGGTCGCGAACGACCCGAAAGAAGCGTCCGGCGGGTGCGGCAAGCCGGGGTGCGGGTCCGGCGGCGGCGGGTGCTCGTCGTGCGGCACCGGGGGCGAAAAGGGCGGGTGCTCGACCGGCTCCTGCTCGCGCGGCAAGGTCAAGTCGGCCGACGAGCTGTCCGCATACTTCGCCGACCTCCGCAAGCAGATGGAGTCGGCGGCGAACACACGCACGCCGCTGGTGTAAAGCGGGCGGGTGTCGGCCTTATTTCGGCTTCCCGTTCGCGCCCCACGGGTCAATCAACCGGAGCTTCTTCGCCGCGAGGGCGGCGTAGCAGTCGGGCAGGTCGAACGACCGCAGCACGCCGGGCACGAAGCACGACAGCGGCCACACGTATTGTTCCGCTCGCGCGACATCGGCGTAGCTCGTGAGCGCGTTCTTCAAGGTCACCCGCGTGACCCGTTCCGAGAGCAGCGCGGCGAACGTCGCCGGGACCGCTCCCCACCCCTTCGCGACGAGGTGAACCTCCTTGTGGCCGACGTCCTTGAGCCACTCAAGGACGCAAAGTACGTCGAACGTTTTTTGTCCGACGTAGGGCCGGTCCAGCATGACGCCATGAGCGGCGTAGAAGTAGTCGCTGCCGTAAGCGGCGAGGAACTGGTTCGTCCCGCCACAGGTGTCCGGCCGCGACTCGCCCACCCCACGGACATCACACGCGTAGAACGCTGTTTTCGGCTCCGCGTTCACCAGCTCCGCGAGCAGCGGTTCGTCACGCAGTTCCGCGTCCGCGGAGTGGTGCGAAACGTATAAGGTCGCGCCGCCGGTGTTCTTCGGTGGGCGAGCAAGGTGCTGCTGATCATCAAGCCGGTACACCACCGCGACCGCCGGCTTCTCCGTTTCGAGGGCGTAAGCGGTCGCGAACGGTTTCGGATACTTGCGGCCCGTCACCGGGCGGAGGATGCGGTAGTCCGGTGCGCGGTCGGAAGCGGGTAGGCAGAGCGCATCGCGCACCCGTTTCGCGAGTGCCCCCGGCCCCGGCCCCGGTCTGACGCGCCGGGCGTCTTCGAGTTGCCGCGCCGTTGCAGCGGTGAACGAGAACACCGTGCGGGCCTTCAACTCGCTCACCTGCCCCTTGGGGGCCGCATAGAGGTCCTCTTCTTTCTCGACGACCAGCTTCGGTTCGCTCTTCACGTCAGACGCACCGGTCGCCGTGTTGAACCACTGGTACATGGCTTCACGGTTCTCGATGCTGTACCCGTGCCCGGTCGGCCCGATGTGCAATTTCACGTTCTCTTCCGCGCCGAGCAGCTGGTACAGGCGCCGCAGTCGCGCGAACGCCTCTTCCGCACCGCGGACATCAAAGTAGTCCTTCTCTTTCGCGAGTATCACAACGGGTTTGGGGGCCATGCACGCGAGGAAGTCCGCGTGGTCCAACCCGAGCGCGAGGACGCGCGGCGGGCACTGCTCGGTGTCCGCAGGCAACTCGTTCTCGAGGTTGCGGCGGAACGTCGTCACGAAGCACGCCGGTGCGGCCATCGTCCACCGCGGTTCCACCCCGCACAGCCACGCGGTCATCGTCCCGCCGCCGCTGTTTCCGGTGATCCCAACGTGCCTTGAATCGACCTCCGGTCGCGACAGGAGGTAATCGAGCGCGCGGACGCCGTCCCACGCGCGCCAGCTCCCGAAGAACTCGCCGACGAGGAACTGCTGATTCCCGGCGAGCAGGTGCTCACCGACCCCGACTCCGGGGCGATCGGGCTTCTCGACGTGCGGGTACTGCGACCGCTCGCCCTGCCCGATAGGGTCGAAGATGAGAACGACGTACCCCATCCGCGCCAGCCCTTGGCTGAACGACTGGTACGCGGGTTCCGCTTTCCCGTTGTGCGCGTGCCCGCACGAGCCGACGACGCCCGGGAGCTTCTTGCCCTGCTTCGCGGCGCGCGGGACGTACAGGTTGGCCGTCACATGGAACCCGGGGCGGCTCTCGAAGATCACCTTCTCAACCGTGTAAGCGTCTCGTTCGAGTTGACCGGTGACGCGCGCGTTGAGGGGCGTCTTCTCCGGGAACGGGCCGAAGCACCGGGCGACCCTGGCCCGCACGTCGCGAACGTAGGCTTCCGCGTCGGCTTTCGTTGCGATCTTCGCGCGGACCTCGTTCCCCCGCGACTCGGCGGCCCGCACCTGTTCGACGCACCACTCCTGCACGGTCCGCGGAAAGCGGTTGAGCGGCCCGAGTGGCGTCGTCGGTTGTTTCTCCTGCGCCAGGGCGGGGCACCCGTCGCACGCGAGTGCGAGAGGCGTCGCCCCCGCGGTTCTCAAGAAGCGCCGGCGGGAGACGAACGTGCGGAGGTGCGGCATGGCGGGTTCCCGTGATGTTGACGATGAACCTATCCGACCGCCGCGCGTATCGCAATGGAGCCGTGAGCCCACGGACCGACGAGGGGGGGTGTAGGACCGGCTTTGTAATCAGGCCGCGGTTCGTCGTTGGAACGGGGACCCGGGTCTTGCGGCAAGGTGTTTGGTGAGTCGTTCGTCGTCGCTGAGCACGGCGGCGCGCACCGCCAGCACGCACTCGGCTCCTTGTTCGTTCCAGAACTTCTCGGTTCCCTTGACCCGGTAGTTGATCTCCTTGATCAACGACTCGACCCACGAACTGGTCACCGGCAAACCCGCTTTCCGATACTCCGGGTACTTCATCCGATCCACGTTGTTCCGCAAGTACCCACGCGCGCGACTCAGCACCACACGCACGTCCGTGTCCTCTGCGTCCTCCGGTGGTTGGCCGATCCGTTCTTGCTCGCGATCCATTTCCACGAGCACCTCCGACACCCGACCCTGCCAGCAACCGCGCATCCAACGCACGTACCGGCTCCACTGCTCGGCGTCGGTGCCCCCGCTCGCGCGCGTCGCTTGCCACACGTAACCCAGCACGTGGATGAAGTCCAACACCGCCACGTACTCCCCGAACCAGCGCTTCTGGATCGACCAGTTGTACGCCTGGCCGTCACTCACGAACGCGCGACGACTCGCCGCCTCGAAGTTTCGCGCGTTCGCTTCCGCACCCACCAGGCGCCCGAACGCCTCGCTGTCGCGTGTCGTGGCCACGCACGTGCGCACCACGCGCTCCGGTTGCCAGGCGATCACGTCGGGTTCGGGGGCGCTCTTCGATTCAGGGGACTCGCCCGGAATTGCGGGCGCGCAAGCGTTTGAGCACGCGGTCATGTTCGCGACGTGCGTGCGGTCGAGGAAGCACGCGGGCGGTTCCGGTTGTGGGGCGAGGTCGTGCGTTGCGCTGGTGAGCGTGACCAGGCACGCGACCTTGTCCTCGCGCCAGTGCGGGTCGCGCACCCCGCACCCCAACCCCTCGGCGCGGCGCTGGTAGCGCCCCCCGTCGATCTCAACGGCCACCACGCAAGGCGCGTTGGGAACTTGTGCCTCGAGGTCACGGAGGCGATGAGCTTCGGCGCGCGCGTCGCGTGTGGCGACCAACTCGGCACCGATGGTCTCGGTCAGGCGCCCGACGTGCCGACCACTGATCGACACGTCGGCCAAGAGGCGGAGCGTTTTGGCGGCCAAGTCGAACGACGGGAGCACGGCACCGGCATGGACGATCTTGGCGAGTACGGAGGGACTGTACCCGTGGGCATCAAGTTTGAGATTGGTCCTTTGGGGGGAAAAAGTCCCGGCGACACGCGGGACAGTGAGCGACCGGTTCTTGGAGCGCGATGGTGGCCCCGCGTGCGACAACCGGGCGCGGTCGCGTTTGGGCCGGACAAAGCTTCTGGCAGGTGGGACAAGGTAGCTCGGCAGGGAGTTGCTGGGCCTGTTGCTGTACGAGGTGTTCGAGCGTCCCTCGTGCGAGTCCTCGTGTGGCGGCCGCGGCGATTTGCTCCATCTCATCGAAGTCCACATCGAGTCCCGGCCCGCTCGGACTATAGGTACTCTTGGCGACAATTTTGCCCCACTGCTTGGCGAGCTCTTCTACCGCCGCCAATTGCTCGGGCGTTAGTTTGCGTTTCGCCATCGGCTGTCCTGCCTTGCACTTGGGCCAAACTGCGAGAGGGATTTGCCACCAGTCAAGATAGCCTGACACCGACCAGACGCAAAGCCGGTCCTACACCCGACGAGTTGGGTGTGTTCGATAGGGTGCCCCTATAGATTTTGGCAGCCTATAGCGGTTAGGCTACTAACCCCCGAACTACCCCCGAGGCACGGATGCCGACGCTGACCATCGAATACCGGACCGAGAGCGAGCGGCTGATTCTGGAACAAGCGGTGGCGTTCCTGACGCAGATGCGGCAGGTCGCCGCGACCGCGCCCGACGGCACGGTCCTGGGCGCGTGTGAGCGCGTCGCCCTCGACTCGGGGCGCCGGCTGGTCCGGGACACGTTGGCTTCCGCCGTTCAGGATCGGGCCAACACCACCGACGCTCAAAAAAAGTCGGCGCGCGGCTCAAGGGGCGGCGCCCGCGGTGGCTCCTGACCGCGCTGGGGCGCGTCCGCCTGTTCCGTCAGTACGCCGTCACCACCGACGGCGGAGCGTTCCCGGCCGATGCCGTTCTGGGCGTCGACGGGTACGTGACGGCGGCGGCACAGCGGATGGCGGTGCTCGCCGGCGCGCGGGACGCGTTCGCGCGAGCCCAGGTGATGTTGCGCGAGCTCGCCGGCTGGGAACTGGACGACGAGCTGATCCGCCAGCGCACCCACGCAACGGCCCGTCGCCTGAGCGCCTCACGGGGCGCCCGCACCGACGACCGCCGGTTCACCGCCGCCGCCGGCGCGGTCGAGGTTCAGATCGACGCCGGTAAGGTGAACACCACGACCGGGTGGCGGGACGTCAAGGTGTGCGCGATCGGTAAGCGGAAGCCCGGCGAACCGGCGGCACCCGCGAAATGGGGGGACCGCGTGTTGCCGCCCCCGACCATTCGCACCGTGGTCGCGAACGTCGAGGAGGTCGGTGCGTTCGCGGTGCGGGTGCGGGCCGAGGCGGACCGGCTGAAGGTGACCACGGGCGCGGACGTGACGGTGCTCGGTGACGGCGCCGAGTGGATCTGGAACCTGGCGGCGGATGTGTTGCCCCAGGCGGCCGGTGTGCTGGACGTGTACCACGCGGCCGAGCACATCGGGACCGCGGTGAAGGCCGTCTGGGGTGACACGGCGGAGGCGACGGCGCACCGGCAGAGCGGGCTGTTGGCCGTGGTCGCGGACGGGAAAGCGGGGATCGAGCGGTGGATCGCCGACCGATTCGGCGAACGGCCACCGGGAGCCGACGGGGACCCGCTGAGGGACCTGGCCGGTTACCTCGGCGCGCACCCGACGCGCCTGGGGTACGCGGAACGGCTGGCCAAAGGCCGGAGCATCGGCAGTGGCCTCATTGAGGGCTCGATTAAGCAGCTGGTGAACCGACGGATGAAGCTCACCGGCGCGCGCTGGCGGGTCGAACACGTCGGACCGCTCGTGGAATTGGCGGCCGTCGTTGATACCCCGGACTGGCATCACTTCTGGACCGCTGCTTGAGCATCGCCAAAATCTACAGGGACACCCTGTTCGATATTTGTGGTTGCGAAATGGGGGTGGGTCGGGTAGCCTGGCTGGGGAATCCCGAACTCGTAACCCCATCGGCTCTTGCACCCGGAGGTCTGCCATTAATGGCACCGCCGACCGCGAGGCACGCATCCAGGCCACGCTCGACCAACTCCGACCTGCGGCCGAAGAGGCCCTCCGCAAGATGGCCGAGGCGCTCGTCGATCGGCCCGACGCCGAACTCTTCCGCGCCGTCGAGACCGACCTCCGCGACGCCGCCCACGACCTCGCGACCGCGGCCCAGCAGGTCGCAGCCGACGGGCGCAAAAAGGGGGCTATACCGGATCCAGCGTCGTCTGTCCCCACTGCCAATCCGACGCCCGCTTCCACTCCCACCGCCCGCGCCGCGTTCTGACCCTCACCGGCCACGTCGAGTTCACCCGCGCCTACTACCACTGCCGCGACTGCGCCCGCGGACACTACCCGGCCGATGAACCGTTGGGCCTGCGCGACGACCGGCTCAGCCCCACCTTGCGTCCGTTGGCGACCCTGGCCGGCACCCTCGCCTCCTTCACCGACGCGGCCGACGACATCCTGCGTCGGTTCGCGGGTATCCGCCTGTCGGCCGGTCCCGTCTGGGCGGCCACGGAACGCGCCGGCGCCGATCTGCTCGCCGACACCGACGGGGTTATTCTCCCGATGCCGACCGGCAACCCGTGGGACTTCACACGCCCCGACGGGAACGGGTCGGTCGGATACGTCGGGTTGGACGCGTTCAGCGTGCCGATGCAGCAGCCCGACGCGAGAAAGGCGGAGTGGCGGATGATGTACGTGGGGGTGCTATACACACCGGACAAGGAGCACACCGAGTACGTCAGCGGCTGGGATCTCGACGAGGTGGCGGCGCGTCTGCGGCGTGTGGCCGTCGCCCGCGGGTTCGGACGCGCCGGGCGTGTGGTGGCGGTGATGGACGGGGGCAACGGGT
>NZ_JAXBLV010000175.1:0-85162 GCF_034097035.1 Gemmata algarum | reverse complement strand
GAGTGTTCACCGCAGAGGGCGCGAGAGGGTGCAGAGAAAGAACGAGTAAGAGAACGCGCTTGATGCGCTGGTGTTTTCTCTCTGCGCCCTCTTGTGCCCTCTGCGGTGAATCGCACTCTTCGGTTCGCTTCCGCTTGGAACCCGTATGATTCGCCTCATGTCGTCCTCGCCCCCGCCGACGTTCACCGTTACCGCGCACCCGCGGGCCGCGATCGCCGGTCGGGTCGCGGACCTGGCGGCGTTCGTGCGGCACTCGGCGCCCGAGGTGCCGCTCAGCAAGCACCCGCTCTGGCTCGACGTCCTGCGGTCGTCGCTCGGCCACGAGGTGTACGCGCTCGAGGCCACCGCCAGCGGCCGCACGGTGGGGTTCTTGCCCCTGGCGTGCGTGGACTCGGTGCTGTTCGGGCGGTTCCTGGTCAGCCTCCCGTACCTGAACACCAACGGCGTCATCGCCCCCACGGCCGACGTGCGTGCGGAGCTGATCGCGCGGGCCGCGGGGCTGGCCGACGAACTCAACGTGCGGCACCTCGAGCTGCGGCACGAGGCCCCGGTCGCGCACCCGGCGCTCACGGCGTCGATCACCAGTAAGGTCCACATGCGGCTCGCCCTCCCTTCCACGCCGGAGCGGCTGTGGAAGGGGTTCGACACCAAGGTGCGGAACCAGATCCGCAAAGGCGAGAAAGGCGGCTTCGCGGTGACGTGGGGCGGCGCGGAGTGCCTCGACGGGTTCTACGACGTGCTGGCCGAGAACATGCGCGACCTCGGCTCGCCGGTGTACGGGATCGAGCTGTTCCGGACGATCCTCCAGACCTTTCCTGGCGACGCCGAAATCTGTCTGGTCCGCTCCGGCGCGACCCCCGTCGCCGCGGCGCTCCTGCTGCACGGGTGGGGGGTCACGGAGGTGCCGACCGCCTCGTCGCTGCGCGACTACAACCCAAGCAACGTGAACATGCTGATGTACCACGCGCTGTTGCGGCGGTCGGTCGAACGCGGGCAGCGGGTGTTCGACTTCGGGCGGTCCACCGCGGACGGCAGCACGTTCAAGTTCAAGAAGCAGTGGGGCGCGGTGCCGCACCCCGCGGCGTGGCAGTACGCGGTGCAGCGGGGCGAGGTCGGCGAGATGCGGCCCGACAACCCGCGGTATCGGCTCGCGATCCGCTTGTGGCAGAAGCTCCCCGTCGAACTAACACGGGCCTTCGGGCCGCGGATCGTGCGCGGCATCCCGTGACCCGCTTCCGCTGTTGTGCGGCTCTCCTCTCCCCCCGCACCCATCCCCCCGCGACACGCCCCGCAACCGGCTGCACCTGTTAATCGGTGGCCGAGAACTTAAAACGCACGGGCCGCGATTTGCGTTCTAGAGTTGTTACCGGTAGCGTTTTGCGCGTCTGGAGGGGCTTCCCGTGGCTATCGGCGCTCACTATTCGTCCATCCTGGCACTGCTCCAGTCACTCCCGGGCGCCGCGTCACCGGCGCTCGCCCAGGCTGCCGCGGCGCCGCCCGTGAGCCCGCTCCGGGCCATCCTGCTTGGTACGGCTGCGGCGGGCATCGACACGCACCTCGGTCAGTCGATCGACGTGCTGGCGTAAGCGCCGGGCGAGAGCCCTGTGAGTCGCATCTCCGTTCATGCATCACAGGTAATTGAAAGGGGTTCAGTTCACTCTACTTAGTACCGTGCGATCAAGGCCGGCATTTCTCTTCCGGTACTGTTATGGCTTCGGTCGAGCACTGGTTCTCCGGGCACAGACAGACAGACAGACAGACGGAATTGTCCAATATGCACTTTATTGGGCAGACGTTCGACCGCAGCCGGAAATTTACACAAGAAAGCGCATTGTTCTCCCAAAGGAGGCGCGTTAATCTGCCCCTGATCTCCAAGCGCTTAATCAATCAGTGAGTAGGCTGATCAATGCGAGAATTGATTAACGCCATCGCGGCCACATTTCGCCGTGCCGTGCCGAATCCCCGAATGCGCTGGCCTCAAGCGCCAAAGGCTCAGCTCGGGTTAGAACAGTTCGAGTCGCGCGAGGTGCCAGCCGCGCTTACATGGACGAATGCTGCGGGGAATTACGACTTCTACACCGCCTCGAACTGGGTGGTGAGCGGTACGAACCTCACGGCAATGGCCGCGCCAATGGCTGGCGACGACGTAACATACGACGGGAGTGTGTCCAGCGCCAATTGCACTAACCTTGGCGTCCTCCTTCTCATCGGGACCGGGGGCGGCACGATCAACGATCTAGACGGACCGGGCGGCGGCACAGTCATCATCACCCCGCCGTCCGGGGCCACGGGGCTGAACTCGCTGCGCCTCATCAACGAGTACGCAGGCACCGTTAGCATCATCGCCCCGCTCCAGGTCGGCACGTTCACCCTCTCCGCCGCGCCCACCGGGGCCATCGCGCAGCCGAACGGCAGCAACAGTGCCCTTACTGTCACTGATAATTTTACCTGGACCAGCGGCACGCTCAACAATTCACTGAACGGGGCGAATGTGTCCCTCTCTGGTGCGGCCGGGACAATTAACCCTGGCGCGGGCAACTCCATCACGACCGGCAGTTCGCTAATCCTCAATCCGCGGAATAATTCCGGAGCTGCGCTCGCGTTTCTTCCTGGAGAAGTGATTTGGGCCACTGGGTTCGGCCTTGAGGCCAACAACCTGTGTCAGGTCGACGTCAAGCCAACCAACACGGCGACCGTCACCACCAGCGGCAACGCCGACCCGGACGGACCAAAATTCGTGTTTAATACCGGTTCATCGCTGGTGGTCAAAAAATCGGCCGCAGCTGATGGAGTGGCTCAATGGAATGGCTATCGGCTTATTCTGGAGAATAACGGCGGGCACGTGACCTTTTTCCCTCTGACAAAGAGCAGCTTTGGCCCAACTGGTGCGATTGCCGAAGATAAGGCGTTCGTTCGACAAATCGCCGGAACATTCGAGATCTATAAGAACGCAGAAGTCGCTGCGCAGGCACAACAACCAAATCAGCAAGGCGCAGCGAAAGCGTTCATGGAACTGAGTGGGGGCACACTCTTAGCCCGAAATCCCGAAATCAATAGTATCGGTTCCGCCAGACTCATCGGAAATCTGCGGTTTTCTGGCGGACAAATTGGCTTCGCAGGTGTCAGCGCATTCTTTGAAGTCGATGGAAATGTAAAGTGGACGGGTGGGGTATTCAGCCCAAGACTGAACGTCACCGCGAACGAAGACAGCGATTTCTGGCTAATCTCTGGTGAACTGGACATTCCGAACTCCGCTGCGGTTCACGTCCAGCCCGCCACTTCCAATTACACCCCACCCCCACAAGGAACGGCGATCAACCTGAACTTTCGATGGCAAGTAATCAAATTCGACTCCGTCAAACTTGCCCCTAACGCAGCCCCCCCCGAGCCCAGAAACGGTTGCCGGTAACGCTGAGATGGAATGGGATGTGAGAGTTTCTAACGGAAAAATCGTTTGGAAATTAAAAGCTAAGTGAGCTGAGGTTGCACATCACGCTATTGTTCGTCGCCCGACTTGGAGTTCTCATGAATGGCGCAGCTCTTCGACAACTCGGCGTTGTCCTCGTCGCGGTTCTCGTGTTCGGTCACCCAGGAGCGTTCGGCGCGGACGAGAAGCAACCCGGACCGAACGACGTGCCCCAAGTGATTCGCAGCTTACCCGAGGGCGATGAGGGACCGGCATCGGGCCTGCGAACCGGAACGGTGAAGACGCTCGGCCCAGGTTCGATCACGGTCGAGTTCACCGAGCCGCTAAAAACAACGACGTACAACACCGACGAAACCGGACGTCTAATCCAGACCACCCTTAATGTTTACCCACCGCTGCCGGCAACGGAACTGAAGCTCACGGCCGACCTTGCCGCCGGGAAGTGCATGAACATACCCGGCCTGGGCACATATCGTGCCTCGGATGTGCAGGTCGGTGACCGCGTGGATCTGGAGTACGCGCGCTCGCAGGCGGGCGTATGGACGTGCAAGAGCATCTCGATCGTGCGCCGACCTGGCGGGAGCGTGCCCAAAGCAATAGCCGACCCGTCGGCCCGATTCCGTGGTTACGCGTGGCACGAGTACTGTCAAGCGTATCAGGACTTTGAGGAGAGGGGTATCACGGTCCCGCTCCGGTTCCTTCCGGACTACGCGGACCGAATCGCTCCGCTGTCTCGCAACCGCCCCGACACCGCGTGCTGTCGGACCCCGACCCATTCCGAGGGCCGAACCCTAACCCGCTTTTGCGAGCGGGTTCCTTGACGCCCCGAACTCGCTTGTAACGCCTTCCGCGATCCGATCGGCCCCCGGCCGTCGCCGCGCCGCCCGCCCCTGCGCGACGCTGGCGTCGGCGCCAGTTTGGGGCGAAGACGCTCGTGTCCGTGCGGGTCTATGCCCACCGACGCTTCGGAACTCATGTCGCACGGACTCACTAAAAGTGACCAACCGTTCTCGCCGCTCGACCCAACGTGAGCGGTTGCCAGCCTCAATGTTCTGGGCTGCGCGTCAACACATTAACACGAGCCACACGCGTTCCTCGAACCGCACGCGGCGCCTCGCTTTTGAGGCGCGTTCACTGGCACGTGAAAACGGCCACTTTCGTCACCGTTATTCTGGTCTCGCAGCAACGTCCGACACCATTTGTCCGGTATTTCCCGCAACTTCCGCACGCCCGGTTGCCTCGCTTCTGTTTGTAAACTTTGCTTGATCGTGGATACACAACCCGAAACTTTTCCGCATCGGTGGGTGGGACCGGTGGGCAAGGCGACGGTTGTCCCGGTCGCGCCGGCAGACGTTCGGCGCGGCCGTCAACAGTGATCGCTCGCGGAGTCACGCAACACTATGGGTTCTTCCCGCCGGCTCGTCCTCGTCGCCAACGACCCGCGGTTCGCCGCGATGGTACAAGGGCACCTGCAGCGCGCCATTCAACTGACCGTTCCGGTCGTCCGGTGTGAGGACGTGCCGAACCTGCTCACGCCCGAAACCGACGGCGACCTGCTGCTGCTCGCGTCCGAGCCGTCCGACGCGGCCGCGATCGAAACGGTGGTGCGCGAGACCAAAGTCCAGCACCTGCCGGCCGTGCTCTCGGTGCTCGAGAGCGACGCGGCCCGCGCGAGCGGGAAGTTGGACTGCCTGAACGCGTACCTCAGCGACCGGTTCGCGTGGCCGCACCACTCGCGCGAGCTGACCGCGTGGGCGCACCGCGGGTTCGCCCCGGGCACCCCGTTCGCCGACCCCGCCGCCGAGGGCACCACCGAGACCATCCGCCGGCGGCTCATCAACCACACGCCCTCGCTGACCACGATGGTCGAGCAGTTGTGCATCGCCGCGGCGCACGACGTGACCGTGCTCATCGAGGGCGAAACCGGGACCGGCAAGACGTTCCTGGCGAAGCTGGTTCACGACTGCTCCGCGCGGCGCGCCAACCGGTTCATGGTGGTCGCGTGCGGCGCGCTCTCGAGCAACCTCATCGCGGCGGAGTTCTTCGGCCACGCAAAGGGCGCGTTCACCAGCGCCGACGCCGCGAAGGTCGGCAAGTTCGCCGCGGCCGGCGAGGGGACCATCCTGCTCGACGAGATCGACACGCTCGGGATGGAGCACCAAGCGAACCTGCTGCGGGTGATCGAGACCGGCGAGTTCGAGCCGGTGGGCAGCAACGAGACGCAGGTGTGCAGAGCGCGGATCGTCGCGGCGACCAACTGGAACCTCGCCGACGCGGTGGAGCGGCACTCGTTCCGCCGCGACCTGTACTACCGGCTGCACGTCATCAGCTTCCATTTGCCGCCGCTCCGCAACCGGCCGGAGGACATCGCCCCGCTGGTGCGCGGGATGGTGGCGAAGTTCGGCACGAAGTACAGCAAGCGCCTGTTCGGGGTGTGCCCGGAGGCGCTGCGGGTGCTGGAAGCGTTCCCGTGGCCCGGGAACATTCGCCAGCTCGAGAACGTGATCCAGCAGGCGGTACTGACCAGCGCCGGCAACGAGCTGAAGCTGCACCACCTGTCCCCGCAGGTGCTCAACCGGGTGGACGCGCCCGGCGGCGTGGCGGCGGTGCCGAGCGGGTTCGACGGCACACTGAAGCAGACCCGCGAGGCGACCGAGCGGGCCAACATCCTGCGCGCCCTCGAGAAGGCGAACCAGAGCCGCACCCGAGCGGCCCAGATGCTCGGAGTGAGCCGGGTCACGCTGTACAAGAAGATGAAGGCGTACAAGCTGCTCAAGGAGAAGGACGGGCCGTTCGGGCTCCCGTTCGACGAGGTCAACCCGCGGGCCGGTAGCGTGTGACCGCACATTTCTTGCGCGACGGCTCCGACCGCCCGTCTTGAGCCGAAACTTCGCCCGTTAAACCACAACCGGCTCGGTAGCCGGGACGGCACCCGAATTACAAAAAGCTCGAGCGCCCGGACTTTTCCATATCTTCACAATTTATTCATAAACTGCTGCTATCAAATACGAACTTCTCCACATCACACGTGCGACGCGATCCCGAGGGGTGTTGTGCCCGAACCCGAATTGCACTATTTCTGTAAACCGCTGGCCCTGCGGCCGGCGGCACACGTCATCGATTTCATCACTGCACAACAGTTGCTCGCCGACGAGCCCGCGTGTCAGACGCTTTGGGAGCTGGTGAGCACGCAGTTCCGAACGCGGAGTAAGTTCCTGGCGGTGTGGGCCGGCGTGCGGTTTGTGACGCTGCACCGCGACGCGGACGGCCGCGCCGACGGGTTCCTGCTGGTGAACGCACCAGTCAACTGGCAAATCGACTACGTGGTGGTGGCACCCACAGCGCGCGGGCAAGGTGTCGCGTCGGCGCTGGTAGTCGAGACCGTGAACCAGGCGTTCCTGCGCGAGGTGCCCTACGTCATGCTAACGAGTAAGGCGAGCCTGCGACCGCTGTACGAGGCCTGCGGCTTCGTTCCCGTCGCGGCGCCTGAAGCGCTCGCAGCACCGGACGGCCCCGCGGCGTACCGTGCGCTCACCCCCAAAGGGTGACACCGCCGTTCCGGGGCGGCGGCACGAAGGTCGCCTTTCCACGAGCCTGACCCATCCGTTACACTTTTGATCCGCCCAAAGCGGAACGGAGTCCTCAACCATGTGTGGCATCGTCGGCTTCACCGGGACGCGCGAGGCGTCCCCGATCCTTCTCGAAGGGCTGCGGCGGCTGGAGTACCGCGGGTACGATAGCGCCGGGCTGGTCACCGGGACCGGAAACGAGTTGCACGTTCGTAAAAAGGCCGGACGGCTCGCCGAACTCGCCAAGCACCTGGGCGCGCACCCGGCCCCGGGATGCCACGGGATCAGTCACACCCGCTGGGCCACCCACGGCGGCGCCACCGACCGCAACTCGCACCCGCACTTGAACGCCCGCAACGACATCGCGGTCGTCCACAACGGCGTCATCGAGAACTATGCCGCCCTCAAGCACCAGCTCCAGGAGAAGGGCGTCGCGTTCCGTTCGGATACGGACACCGAGGTGCTGGCCCATCTCATCAGCCACTACTACCACGGCGACCTGGCCGCCGCGGTGCGCCGAGCACTCGCGCTGGTGAAGGGCACTTACGGCATCGCGGTGATGGCAAAGGCCGAGCCAGGTCTGATCGTCGGGGCGCGGCTCGGCAGCCCGCTCGTCGTCGGGGTGGGCGACGACGGCACGTACCTCGCCAGCGACGCGAACGCCCTCGCCGGGTACGCCGACAAGGTCGTGTACCTCACCGACCGGCAGATCTGCACGCTCAACGAAACCGACTGGGAGATCCGCGACCAGGACCTGGCCCCCGTGTCGGTGTCGGTCAGCGACATCGGCGCGTTCCTGGGCACCGGGGACGCGGAGCGGGGCGAGTTCCCGCACTACATGCTGAAGGAGATTTACGAGCAACCCGAGACGCTCGCGAACGCGATGCGGGGCCGGCTCGAGGCGGACAACGCCACCGCCCACTTCGGCGGGCTGAACCTCAGCGCCCAGCAGCTCCGCCAGGTAGACCGCGTCATCATGACCGCGTGCGGCACCAGCTACCACGCGGCGATGGTGGGCGAGTACCTGATCGAGGAACTGGCCCGGGTGCCGGTGGAGGTCGAGTACGCGAGCGAGTTCCGCTACCGCAACCCGCCGCTCGACCGCCACTCGGTGGTGCTGGCGCTGACGCAGAGCGGCGAGACGGCCGACACGCTGGCGGCGTTGCGCGAGAGCAAGCGCATGGGCCACACCACGCTGGCGATCTGCAACGCTGTCGGCAGCTCGATCGCCCGGGAGGCGGACGGCGGGGTGTACCTGCACGCCGGCCCCGAGATCGGCGTCGCGAGCACGAAGGCGTTCACCTCGCAGGTGTGCGTCCTCACGATGCTCGCGCTGTACCTGGGCCGCACCCGGCACCTCTCCAGCACGCAGGGCCAGCGCATCATCGAGGACCTCCAGGCGCTCCCTGAAACCGTGCGCCGGACCCTGGATTGCCACGACCACGTGAAGCGGGTGGCGGAGAAGTACGCGCACGCGAAGAACGTGTTGTACCTGGGCCGCCAGTACCTGTACCCGGTCGCCCTGGAGGGGGCGCTGAAGCTGAAAGAGATCAGCTACATCCATGCGGAAGGGTACCCGGCCGCGGAGATGAAGCACGGCCCGATCGCGCTGGTGGACGAGAGCACGCCGAGCGTGTTCCTGGTGCCCCGCGGGAACGTGTTCGACAAGGTGATGTCGAACATGCAAGAGATCAAGGCCCGCGGCGGCCCAGTGATCGCGGTGGCGGGCGAGGGCGACCGCGAGGTCGCGGCGCTGGCCGACGACGTGATCCCGATCCCCGACGTGCCCGAGTACCTGCAACCCATCGTCACCGCGATCCCGCTTCAGTTGCTCGCTTACGAGATCGCGCTCCTGTGCGGGTGCGACGTGGACAAGCCGCGGAACCTCGCCAAGAGTGTCACCGTCGAGTGACACCACCTCTCCAGCCGCGCCGGCCCGCGTAGCGTGCCGGCGCGGGGCCAAATACCGCAAATTACTAAATCACTTCTCGCGGCGAAACGCTGTCGCTTTGCGACGCGCCGCCGCGTAGATTTCCTGCTCGGTCGATCTGCGGCCCAGGCAGGCGAACCCTTATCAACACATCCCGGACGGCCGGGAAACCTTACGAACCCCGGTTGCTCGCGATGCAGACCGCTCCGCTCCCTGGCGCGAACGCGCGCCCGCGCTGGTACCGTGTGGCCCGCGTCGCCCTCGCGCTGTGCCCGCTCATCGCGGTCCACCTCGCGCTGCTGGCGATCCCGTTCGTCGAGTTCACCGTCTGGTCGGTGGTCGCGGTGGTGGCCGTCACGCGGATCATGGGGCTGGGGATCACGGTCGGGTTCCACCGGTACTTCTCGCACCGCTCGTTCAAGACCTCGCGGTGGTTCCAGTTCCTGCTCGCGTGTGCCGGCAGCACCGCGCTTCAAAAGGGGCCGCTGTGGTGGGTCATTCACCACCGGCTGCACCACCGGCACTCGGACACGCCCCAGGACCCGCACTCGCCGGTCGTCGGCGGGCTGCTCCACGGACACGTCGGCTGGCTGTTCACCCAGGACCTGAACGCCCCCGATCACCGGATCGCACACGACCTCACGAAGTACCCCGAACTGGTGTGGCTAGAGCGCCTGTGGATGGTGCCCGGGCTGCTGCTGGCCGCCGCGTGCTACGCGGCACTCGGCTTGAACGGACTGGTGTACGGGTACTGTCTCAGCGCGGTGCTGGTGTTCCAGGTGACGTTTGCGGTGAACTCGATCGGGCACGTGTGGGGTGCCCAGCGATTCGACACCGGCGAGGGGAGCCGGAACAACATGGTGCTCGGCTACTTGGCGATGGGCGACGGGTGGCACAACAACCACCACCGCGCCCCGTACTCGGCGCGGCACGGGTTCGCCTGGTACGAGTTCGACATGGCCTACCGGTTCATCCGCCTTTGCGCGCGGCTCGGTCTGGTGTGGGGCATCAAGGAGCCGCCCGCGGCGCTGCTCGCCGGCGGAACCGCTCCGGAACCGGAAGAAGCCGCCGAGCCGGCCGGCACCGGCGCGTAAGCCGGTGCGTGGTGCCGCTCCCTTGCCAGTAGTTTCAAGTGCTCGAAGCGTGATGAGGCCGGTAGCGGGCGGACGACGCCGAAGTCCGCCCGCCGGCACGGGCGGGTGGTACCCGTGGTAAGTTCAAGTCCGAGGCAGCGGGCCTCACTCGGCGATCCGACGAACCGGCACACGACGATCGGTCTGATCCGGGAGCCGCAGGTCGGCCGGGATCAGTTCGGGGTGAACGGCCCACGATTTCTCAATGACCAGCGGTTGGCCCGGCACTTCCCCTTCCTTGCCGCCGGGCCGTTCTGTGAGTTCGTCCGGAATGCCGTCGCCGTTGGTGTCCTTCTCCAGGCGAACAACCCGACCATCAACGAACCAACACCACGTTGCCTCACACCCCGGCACCCGGTCCGTGTGGCGCAATTCCGACCGCAGTGGGCTGTCGTCAGCGCGGTACCATGTCACCTCCGATGGCGTGTGCGGACCCGCCGATTCGTGTCGCAAACGGCTACCGTTCGCTCGGTAGAGTGTGAACGTGTGCGGCGCCCCCTCGTTCCCGTGCCCGTCCCCATCGCACTGCACCTCAACGAGCACCTTGCCGCCGCGGTACCACCGCCGCAACGTGTCACCTTTCGGACTGGTCGAATGGGTGTTCAACCGCATCCCTTGTTTCTCGGCCCACTCGGCTGTGGCCTTCAACTTCTCAGCCGGGTCCAGGGTATCCAGCCCCCGCGCAAGTTCGCCCGCGCGCACGGGATCGATTTCCCAACCGACGACCTCGCGCCAGCGGTCGTCGGTGTGCCGAACGGCCTTCCAAAGCGCCGCCCGCTCCCAGGTGATACGCCGCTCCAACCGGTCGTGCCGGTCGAACCGCACGAACCCGTCATCGACCTTCGGGTAGAAGACGATGTACCCGGGCCGGTCGCCGTCCGCCCCGAAAGAGACGTCGATCCGGACGCCGGTGCCGAGCCGGTACGACGCGGTGTGCGATTTGTCCGGGGCACCGATCACCCGAACGCCGCCGGTGATGAGCCAGCGCGGCTCGGTCGTCATGAGCGCGTACTCTTTTTCGACCGGCTTGAACGGTTCGCCGAACAGCGCCCGGAAGTCGCGCTCCCGCCACCGCATCATGCGATTCCGGAGCGCGTCGGCCTCGACCCCCAGTCCCTGAATTTTGGGTCCGCCCGATCGGCCGCCCCAGTCGCTTTGTGGGTTCGAGACGGGCATAATGCCCTCTGCCGACGCGGCCGCCGACAGCAAGCAGAGTGCCCCGAACGCAATCAGCCGCGATCTGCCCATACGCCGTTCCTCCGGAACCACTAGTCCGTCCATCTTGGCGGTGCGCCACCAGCCGGCCTCACGCAGGCTTCCCGCGGAGCACGTACCAGCAGAAGCGGGCGGCGAAGAACTGGCCCGCCGCGCCCAGAACGCCCAGGGCAGTCACACCGATCGCAACCCGCCGCACCCACGTTTCGACCTGCCGCCTCGTGTCCGCGACTTTTGCCCGGGTCGCGGTGACCGCGGCGCCCATACGGTCCGTCAGCTCACGGGCCTGCGTCAGGCCCGCTTCGATCGTGTTCAACTGGTCCGCGGTCGGCGCCCCACCGGGTGCCACCGGGATACCGAGCACCGTTCGCGCCTTCTTCAGGTCGCGGGTCGCGGCGTTCAGATCAACGCGGGTCTGTTCGAGCTGCTCCGGGCGCACCCGGAACCAGTTCTGGAGCGTGGAGTCTTTGTCGAACAGTTCCAGCGCCGTGTTTGCCACCACGACCGCGTCGGACGCGGTGGCGACGGCGGCGGTGGCGCGGTCCACCGACCCGGCCAGTTCCTGGGAGGCGTGCCGCGCGCCGAACCGCACGAGCGGGTTCACCGGCTCCGCCGGCACTGCGGCCGTACTCGCCCGCGCGCGGGCGAGATCCTGTTCCGCCTGCGCCAACACCTCGCGAACGAACCCGATCCCGTGGTCCGCCGCGTCCGCAGCGGCGTTCGCCCGGCCCGCCAGCGAAGTCGCGTGCCGGCCCGCCTCGGCCTTCGCCCACCACACCCCGGCCGCCGAACTTGTGAATACCAACAACCCGGCAAGCGAGACGAGGAGTCCGGCCGCGGCGAGCACCGAGCGAACGAACCGCCACATCGCGACCACTCCCGAAGGATCAACGCACACCGAATCGGGTGCGACTTCACAACCCGTAGGCAGACCGTCGTCTGCGGAGCGCGGGCGCCCGCCGAAGGGGCGCCGTGAAAGTACGGAACGATTTGTGCCTAAGCGGCCCCACCCAGCAGATGGCAGCGGCGCTGTGTCACACGTCGAACGAGAAAACCGGTTACTCACGCACGCGGTAGATGAAGAAATGAGTTGTTCGCGCGACCGGCGTTTGCGACTTGATCCATTCGAGCCGCGCCTTGTGCGCGGGGGTCGGAGCGGGGTTGTTGCTCAGGATCGCGACCGACACCGCAAGGTACTTCGTCGGGCAATGGGTCGGCACGTCATCGCTCCCGGTCAGCGGGATATGACTCAGGTGCAGCCACACGACGGGCGGGTATATCGTGTCCGGGTCGGTGCCGAAGTACCACAGCCCGAGCGGCTCGTTGTTGTTGTGCTCCGCGTTCCACCGGCGCAGTTCGGGCAGCCCCTGCCCCCAGTCATAGTTCGAGTCGTGCAGCAGCGCGTCTCCCGCTGGCGTCCCGCCCCAGAGCTGGTTGAAGTAGCTCAACCCGTGAGGCCAAACCCACGCGGCCGTACCGACAAGCGCCGCCAGTGACGCCACGACCAGGGGCCGCGGCACGATCCGCGTACCCACCCGCCGCTCGGCCCACCCGCGGGCAATCGCCGCGGCCACAGTGATGTACGTCAGCGCCATCAGCACGAACACGAACCGGATGCCGATCTGCACCCGGCAGTTGGGCGTGAAGGCCAGGAGCACCAGCGCGACGCCGGCGGTCGGGAGCAGCAACCGCCGCGGGTGCGTCACGAGCGCCGCCAGGAGCAGCACGAGCGCCGGAACCGGCACCTTCATACTCAACGCGACCGGGAAATACGCCGGGGTGGCGCGCGGGTGCCACGCGCCGAGTAGGTACGTCCCGTGCCCGCGGATGTTGTGCTTGATCTGATGCAGCAGCGCCTCACCCGCGTTCGTAAAGATCTTCAGGTTCTGACTGACCGGCCCCATTACCTCTTTCAGTCGGCCCTCGGGCAACCCGCTGGCCCACTTGATGAACGTCGGCTCGGTGCCCCAGTCCGACCCGCAGTACGCGAACACGAACACGAAGCCGACGAACGCCGTCGCCACGAGGTCTTTGCGGAACTGGTACGTCGCGTGCCAGAAGTGGGTTGCGCGGCGCCAAGCGGAGCCGCCCCCCGGTGGGGTAAGGGCACCCACCCGCGCGAGGTTCCAGAGGCCCAGCACGAACAGCGCCTGCGCCCCGAACACCATCGCCGACGCCTTCGCCGTGATCGCCAGACCGTACAGCAACCCGGGAGCGAGCACCCGGCGCCTCCAGCGCGCGTCCGGCGTGCAGCAGTAGTGGGCGTGGTACACCAGCACCAGCATGAGCCCCAGGAGGGCGGTGTCGGTGGTGGCGAGCGCCGCGTGCCCCAGGAAGTTGGGATCGCAGCCGACCAAGGTGACGGCGATACGACCGCCCCACGCCCCGCCGAACGCCCGTCCCAGCCGCATCGAATACGCCAGCGCGAGCCACCAGAAGACGAGGTTGGTCGCCCGACAAACGGGCAGAACGGTGTGCAACTCGAGCACCGGGTCGAACTCGCGCCCGCGGTGCTGCTCCCAGAGGTACGCCGGGAGCGTCTGCACGTCGATCGGCAGCGGCATCGTGCCGGCGCGCATCAGCAGCTTGTTGCTGCCCGTGCGCCAGCTCGTGAGCCCCGCCTTCACGTACAGCGGTTCGTCGAACGTGGCGCCGAGTTGGGCCGCGGCGGTCACGCACCACACCGACGACGCCACACCGACCGCGAGCAACCACAGCGCATCCGCCCACCGGCCCCGCATGTCGGTCTCCGTGCCGCGCCCCAGTTTGGGTAGGATGCGGGGAATACCGCGCCCCGTCCCACCGGGCAAGCCCGAACCGGAGGCGATCCGCGGGCCAACCGACCGGTCAGCGCACCAGCTCGAAGAACAGCTCCTCCAGGTCGTTCTGTTTGTACATCTCGCGCAGCTCGTCGAGCGTCCCGCACGCCACCAGCCTCCCCTTCGCCATCACCGCGACCCGGTCGCACAGCCGCTCCACCTCGCGCATGATGTGCGTGGAGAAGATAATCGTCTTGCCCCGGTCGCGAAGCTTCTTGATGTTGTCCAACACGGCCCGCTGCACCAGCACGTCGAGGCCGGCGGTGGGCTCGTCGAAGATCAGCACGGGCGGGTCGTTCACCATCGCCCGGGCGATCGAGAGCTTCTGCTTCATCCCCGTGCTGAGCTTCCCGCCGCGCACGTCCCGGAACGTCCGCATCTGGAGCGTGTCGAACAGCTCCTCCATGCGCTGGCGCAGCTCGTCGGGCGGGACTTGGTGCAGCCGGCCGTAGTACTCGACCAGTTCCCACGCCGTCATCCGGTCATAAACGCCGGTGTTCGCCGAAAGGAACCCGACGTGGCGGCGCACCTCGCCGGGCTCCTTGACGACATCGTACCCCGCTACCGTCGCGGTCCCGTCCGTGGGCGTGAGCACCGTGCAGAGCATGCGCAGGGTGGTCGTTTTGCCGGCCCCGTTCGGCCCCAGCAGGCCGAACACTTCGCCGGGGCGGACGGTGAACCGCAAGGCGTCCACGGCGGTGACGCGCAGCCCCCCGGGGCCGGTGAACCACTTCGACAGATCGCGTACTTCGATCATGCGCGTCCGGAGGGCAGGAAGGAAGGTCGGGAGTGCGGGATGAAAAACGAAGCGTGAAACGCCCGAGTCAAAAAACGAGCGGCCGGAACGACGACACACGTCCGCGCCCCGCACCCGGCCCTCACTCCGGCCTTATCACTCCCGGCTCCGGGAGTCACCCGCCTGCTCGGCCATCCAGCTCGCGTAGTTGGCCCAGCTCGCGTCGTCGAGGTCGAACTCGGGGTACGCCTCGCCGTAGATGCGGAGCAGGGCCTTGCGGCGGCCGTCGCCGCGCCCCCCCTTCTCGCGCATCAGGCTGAAATCGTCCGCCCCCGCGATCCACACCTGCCCCCCGCTGCCCGCCACGAAGAACGCGGTGCCGCCGATCAGCTTCGCCCGCCAGTGCGGCGTGGTGGGCAGGTCCAGCGCGAGCCGGTCGGTGTGCGGGTCGGCGGTCAGGATGTCCACCACCAGCTCGTCGAACCACGCGAGGTGTTCGGGCGCCGGGCGGTCGGCGAACAGGCGCCGCAGGTGCGCGTAGCTCCGGAACCGGCTGACCGCCCCGCTCAGCATGTACAGGCCCAGCAGCACGACGAACGCGTTGGGCGGTCGCCCGCCCGCGACGATCCCGAGGCCCTGCCAGCCCAGGTTCCAGCCGGCGAAGCTCAGCAGCACGAACCCGTCGAGCAGGACGCCCTCGGCCGACGGGAACAGCCACTTGACCAGCCCGACCAGCACCTCGCCGGCGGCCAGCAGGCAGTACAGCGCGATCACCAGCGGCGGCACGCCCGCCGAGTGGTAGAAGTACGCGATGCCGAACATGATGACCGCGAACACGACGTTCTCGCGCCCGCTCCGCTGCACGCCCCGGCGCAGGTCGCGGTACGCGGCCACGGTCTGGAGCCGCAGGCGCATGGTGAATTCGTCGGACATTCACGTCTCGGTGGCACGACGGGTCGGGAACGGGCTCGGGTTCATTGTGCCGAGCGCGAGCGGGATCGGAAACCGGAATGTGCCCGGTTCTGATCCGGTCAGTTCAGTTCAGCACCGGCAGCGCCCGCTCGCGGGCAGCGGGCCGCGGCGCCGCCGGCCGCTCGTCGATCAGTTGGTAGAACACGTTCCGCTGCCGCGGCTCCCACCCGGCCTCGCGGATGCTGCGCTTGATCTCCTCCAGCGTGAGGTAATGGACGGTCCCGGCGGACGCGACCACGTTCTCCTCGATCATCAGCGACCCCATGTCGTTGGCCCCGAAGAACAGCGCGACCTGGCCGATCTTCCCGCCCTGCGTCACCCACGAGGACTGGATGTTCTTGATGTTGTCCAGGAACAGCCGCGCGATCGCCTGCGTGCGCAGGTACTCGAACGCCCCCCGCTCGGGGTAGTCGGCCATCTTGTGGCCCGGTTGCATGGTCCAGCAGATGAACGCGCTGAACCCGCCCGTCTCGTCCTGAAGGTCGCGCAGGCGGGTGAGGTGCTCCACGCGCTCAGCGTCGGTCTCGATGTGGCCGAACATCATGGTGCAGCTCCCGATCCCGCCGAGCTTGTGCCACACCCGGCACACCTCCAGCCACTCGTTCGTGAGCGCCTTCCCCTTCGTCAGCTCCTTCCGCACGCGGTCCACCAGGATCTCGCCGCCGCCGCCGGGGAGCGAACCCAGCCCGGCGTCCTTGAGGCGCCGGAGCACCGTTTCGAGCGGCAGCTTGTTCAGCTTGCTGAAGTGCCAGATCTCGGGCGGGCTGAACGCGTGCAGGTTCACGCCCGGGAACCGCGCCCGCAGGTCGCGGAGCAGCTCCTCGTACCACTCGAGCTTCAGCGACGGGTGCATACCGCCCTGCATGAGCACCTGATCGCCGCCGAGCGCGATCGTCTCCTCGATCTTCTTGTACAGCTCCTCGCGCGACAGCACATAGGCGTCCGCGTCGGCCGACTTGCGGTAGAACGCGCAGAAGTCGCACACCGCGGCGCACACGTTGGTGTAGTTGATGTTCCGGTCGATGTTGTAGGTGCGGTACGGCTCGGGGTGCAGCCGCGTCGTCACCGCGTGCGCGGCGCGGCCGAGCTTGTGCAGGTCGCGGCACGCGAACAGTTCCAGACACTCGTCGGGGGTGATCCGAACGCCGTCCGCGGCCTTCGCGAGAATGGTGTCGATGGTGCTCACTGCGCTCTCCCGGCGTGCGGGTGGCGCGGGGCGGGCGCCACCAGTCCCAGTTCTTCGGCCAGTTCCCGGTACTTCCGCAGGCCCGCGAGTTCGGTCGGGCCGAGGTCGTAGCGGATGATGTTCGTCATGTACCGGCGGCAGTACCCCGGGTCGAGGTCCAGCGCCGGCGCCTCGCGCTGGGCGATGAGCCCGGCGTTCGCCAGCCCGTACTCCTTCGCCCGGTGGAACGCGGTCTCGGCCGCGCCCAGTTCCACCCCGCCGCGGACGGCCCACACCGCGAACACCATCGGCAGACCGGTCCACCCGGTCCACTCCTCGCCGAGGTCGTAGGCGAACCGGTAGCCCGGCAGGCACGCCCGCATCGCCCGGTCGCCGATCAAGAGCACCGCGTCCGTGTCCAGGTCGTCGGCGCCGGCGTCGATCGGCAGTTGCTCGAAGGTCGGCCGCACCCCATATCGCTTCTGGAGGACGATCCGCGTGAGGGCGGCGCTCGTACGCGACCCCTCGTCCAGCGACACGGAGCGGATCTGCTCCCACGGCACCTTACTGAACAGCGTGACGCTCAGCACCGGGCCGCGCGAGCCGATCGCGACGTTGGGGACGAAGCTGTAGCTGTCGCCGCGGAAGAACTCGACCACCGGAATGAGTCCGACGTCCAGTTCCCTGGCCGCGAGCCGGTCGGCGAGCCGGCTGGGGAGGTCGAGCGTGAGGTCGATGTTGGGCGCGAAGTCGGTGAGCCGCTCGATCAGGGGCTTGGTGTTCAGGTAGTTGACCGCGCCGACGCGCAGTGGGGTAGTCATGAAGTTGCGGCCTTTCCGACGGCGTCTGTCGTCATTTTAAGAACCGCGAACGGCACAGGAAACGCAACCGCCGCCGCACCGCCGCCGCCGACCGTCCGGTCGGCACATCGGGCATTTCCCCACCCTAATCCCCCTCAAATCGCTTCCAGAAGTTTTCCCCACGCCGCACAGGCCACCGGTGGGGCGCCACTTCGCCCGCCGGGCGAGCCAAGCCCCAGCAGCTCACGAGACACAAAATCATGAACCATATAAACTTACAATTGACAACTCACCCACCACCGGGCCGGAACCGGTTCGCCCCCGCCTTCATGGTGCTGGTCCGAACCGCGGGATTCTCGGGTAGCGATCGGGTAGCTCTCGGCCCGCTCACCGCCCGCGAATGTCCAGTCGGTGCCCCATTCCGGTTTTCCTGGGACCGCGGCCGGCCGGCCCACCGGTTGGTACGCCATTCGACGAGCCCCAACACCCGAAACACACCCGGCAGATGACAGCGGGCTCATACCGAATCCAGTAGTTTCAAGTTGGCGCCGGGCGGGGGTTCTGGCCTTTGAGTGTGGTCCGCTCACTCCGTGAGCGGCCGCGTCGCGCACCAGATTAGCTCCGCGAGCTTGCTGGCCCCGTCGTTGTGCGCAACGCGAATTCGATATTTGGAGCGACCGCTCACGGAGTGAGCGGACCACACTCAGAACCACGGCACGGGTACTCCACGCCAACTTGAAACGACTGGAATCCGATCGTTCGGTACCCGCTCCCTATTCTGTAGCCGGCCTCTGTCAACGAATTTCAATCCTGGGAAACCTTCGGATCAGTTCGTGTCCATCTGGAACAGCGCGGCGTCGCTGGACGAGGCGGCACGAGTCAAAAAGATCGTTGCTGGCAATGCGCCCGGGTAGGCGCTGCCGCAACGGGCGCTGGGTCTGCGGAAGGCAGGAATGGGGATGAAGCAACTGGCGAAGACCGTGCCGCTGCGGCGGGTGTGAGCGACACGGCCAGCCGTGCTCAATACAGCTTTTGGATCGGCAGTTCAACCTTTAGAATTGTCCCCTGCTCGTCGGCGGTCACGACGTAACTGTTGGAGATTGCGGCCCCGTTGTCTCATTTAACCCGCTACGGTCATCCGTCGTGAGCCGCACACAAGGCGCGTGCCGAATCGCAATTCGTGCTACTTCGAGCGGGGTGCCGGGGCCGTGGGGAGACCGCGCAACTTTTCGAGTTCCTGGGTCAGCTTTTCCATCTCTGCACGCAGCTCTTGGGTATTCCCGGTGCGTTGGCTGCGCTGAATGAGTTCCTTTACCCGCGCGTCCCGCTGGCGGCTCTCCGCTTCTTCCTTAGCGATCCGCGCCTTCATCGCCTCGTGTTCTTCGTCCCATTCTTTGAGCTTACGGGCGAAATCGGCGTCCGCCCTGTGCCGCATCAGGTCTTCAACGGCCCACCGCCTCATCACAGCTTGGACGCGGGCGACCTCTTCCAGCATCTTCACCAACTCGGGGTCGCCCGGTAGTACCGGACGCGGCTGAGCCTGCGCCTGCGCCCCGCCACCCATCGCGATCCAGAGTACAAATGCGATCATGGTCGCTCCTTAAATCGGCCCGGGCCGCAAATGTATTCGCGGCCCGGTGCCTGGGGCAATTCCGATTTCATTAATTTCAAGTTAGCGGCAACCGAGATGAGATCACTCACAGAACCAGAACACGTTACACCCGCCTGTTGACGCAGGCGGGTGTAACGTGGCTTGTCGAACCGCCTGCGTCAGCAGGCGGGTGGCGCACAACTAACAACTTGAAAAGACTGGATTTCAAATCGATCGGTCTGGATTCAATCGATCCCGTCAAAAGCAGGAGATTTTGACAGGATCGACAGGATCGACAGGATTTCAACTCGATCGGTCTTGATCCGGTAAATCCTGTCGATCTTGTCAAAATCTGTCTTCGTAAACGCGGGGTCCGCGCGGGCAGCAACGCCGCGAACGGACCGCCGTTCCGCCACCGTTTCTTAAGGCTTATTTGGCCGCACCGGGGTACCCGGCGTGGGGCCGCCGGCTATCGGCTGCGGGGGCGGCTTTCGGAGCTCCCAGCCCTTGATTTCCTCGTACTGAAAGAGCTTGGCGTCCACGTTCGGCACGTCCACCTTCAGGCCCGAGAACTTCCACGACTCCAGGTCGTCGTTCGGCTTGAGGATGCGGATTTCGGCCGGCAGGTACGAGAGGGCCGCGGTTTTCGGACCCGGGCCGTAAAGGGCGAGCAGGATGTGCTTGAACTCGCGCTGGTCGTTACCGAGCACCGGCTCGATGGCCAGGTAGACGTAGTGCTCGTCCGTGGCGGACAGGGCGACTTTAAAGCGCTCCTTCACGTCCTTGGCTTTCATCCCGGCGAGGAAGTCGAGCAGCAGGTTGTCGGCCCCGCGCCCCGACTTGGGCAGCTCGAACTCGGTGACCGTTTTCGCGAGCCCGTTGTACACGTACACCGCCTTCCCGTTGCAGATCCACGCCTCGTAGTCCCGCTTCGTTTGGTCGGCCGCGTTCTCCAGCCGCACGCGGGCGAAGGTCGGCTTCATGCACAGGGCCGCCCCCTTGAAGGTCGTGGCGCGTTTGAGCACGGAGTCGGTGCGCGTGAGCGTGACATCGGACCGCAGGTTCACGACGCCGGCCATCTTCTTTTCCCACGCCTCGAGGTGGGCGTCGAGCTTGGGATCGTTCGCCCGCGCGGGCTGTGCGGGAACAACGGAACTGACGGTCAGCAGGACGGCGAGCGCCGCAAAACCGGCCTTCATGCGTTTTCTCCGGACCCGAGGCGACCATGCGGGCCGCGAGATAGCACCGGACGGAACGGAGGGAAAGGCCGACTGAGGTTGGAGCGATGTGAGCGGCGGCGTTGAGGCGAACAAATGCGACCCGGCGAGCGGGCACTTTCCGTACACACCGGTCTTTCACGTGACCAGGTACATCGTGTGGACATCCTCCAGGCGAGCGCAGAAACCCCAAACGCTGGCGTCAGGAGAAACTACGCTCCGGATCGGCACCAAGAACCACCCCGCGACGTTGCATCGCAGTTGAAGCTATCCGTGTCCCGCCGGGTCGCGTTCGCGAGTTTAACAGCGCGCGGACCAAGTATCGAGCCCGGCACCACCGGTCCAAGAAATTGCTCCTGAACCGGTTGCCGGGTCCGAGCGGAGCGCCGTGGTTGCGCGGCACTTTAACGAGCCGCGCAACCACGGCGCTCCGCTTGCCACGTTAAGCTATTTCCAAACTTTGAACGTCCGGCGCGCCACTTCAACACCGTCGACGAACACAACCCAGGTCCAGTCGCCGGGGACCAGTTCGTGCTCGTGCCCTTTTAGAAATTGCCAGCAGTTCGTGCTGCTGAAAGCTGCCCCCGGCGGGGTTCTGAACTCGCGGGCGTCGGTTGTTCGGACCGAGCCGTCGGGGTGTTTGATGGGGGTATGGTGGATCTCTTCCCGAATGAGGTGCGACCGGTCGTCCTGGGGCGCAACGGAACCGCGAATCCGGATGCCCCAGGTTTCCCCGACCCGGCAAGGAACCTGATCGGTCTGCTCCAACAGCACGTACTCGCGCTCGCCGGCGTTGGCGGCGCCACCGCCACCCGGCGTGGTGCGATCCGGACCCGCGACACGATACCGCCCGTAATCAGAAATCGTGACGGTGGGGGCCGTCGCGTCACCCGAGACGCGGACGCGCAGGGCGTTGAGAAACCGTTTCTCGACGACAAAGGGAACGAAGGTGACCGCCGCGATGAAGAAGAAGAGGACCAGGGGCAGTAGTGATTTGGCGGGCGGCCGCGCGAGGCCCGTCGCCCCGGCCCTGTCCTGCTTGTTTTCATTTGATTTTGGCACCAGATACCACACGAGACCGACGCAGGTGCCGGCGACCCCTCCGATGATCCCTCCGGTCACGGCCTTTGCCAGCACCTGATTCCAGTCGATGGCGGCAAGCATTCGCAAGCTCCGCAAGTTATCGTGGCGCGCGTCCCAATGTTTAGCACACGAGCGGTGTTGCGAAAGGCATTTGATTTCGCCCGAACGTTCCGTAGCAGGACGCTGAGAACAACCGTCCTTCCCATCCACCGCCGGGCAGACGCGCCGCGGTGCGCTTCGTCCTCAACCTGGGAGCCCGACAAGCCGGTGCGGGGAGACAATTGCGACGGTAGCAGAAACGCAGAACGCCCCGGCACGGGCCGGGGCGTTCCTTGTTGTGCCGAACGGTCTACTTCTCGGCCTGTGTCGTGGAAGGCTCACGGCACCGCCGCCCCCCCGGGGTCCCTGGGGGAGAATTAAAACACGACTCGCGGGTTTGCTCCAGCAATTCTCCCCCAGGGACCCCGGGGGGGCGAAAGCGGTGCTGGAACAGCCTTCCCCGAGCCGAATGCGAAGCCATTCGCTCGGCCGACGCAACATCGGCCTGCCGCAAAGCAGCGAGCTAAACCGTTCTTCACATAGGGGAAGATTACCCGCACGGGAACACGCCCGCAAGCGCCGTTGTGGCGTAACGGAGCAAGGTACTGCGCCGCACCAACACCCCGCCAACCCGCTCGGCACCGAGTCGCCGCGCCGGAACCGCTTGGGGAATCTTGTGTGCGCCGGCACACGAGAATACAGTGTCTCGATTAGCGGTTGCGCGTGGCACCCGTTCTCGTGAGCTAGAACGGGCATTCGCCGCGCGGGCGCTTTGGCGTAAGGCCCCCGTGCCCCAAATCATTCAGCGCGTCGCGCTCCTGATGCTCGCGCCCACGGCCTCCGCCCAGGAGGGCAAGCCGGACTTCAGGCTCGACGCGAACGAATTCGCCAAAGAGGTGTACAACGACGGGCCAGCCGCCTAAAGGGGGCCGGCGGGATGCTCCTCATCAGTTTCCGAGTGGAACTGCCGGTGGCAGCCCGCAAAGAGGCCTGGAAGCTGGCGACCAAGCAGAAAGTTGTGGTCGTCGCCGAGCGAGCAGAGGTCACGACTTACGGCATCAAGGTGACCGCCCCGGCCTTCAAAAAGGCTGAAAAGGACCGCGGGCGGGCCGCCCGTGGTGCGTGAGGAGATCCGCGTTCATGTCCGCCCGGCGCCTGTCCGCCGTCCTACACCGCCGCCTCGACTGGTTCCTGGTCGGCATGGCCGCCGCCGTTGGGCTCGCGTGGCTGTTCCCCGACCCCGGCGCCGACGGCGGCTGGATGCACCCCGAGGTGCTCACCAAGGCCGGGGTGGCGGTCGTGTTCTTCCTGCACGGCATCGGGCTGCCGTTCGCCGCGCTGAAGGCCGGCACCCTTCGCTGGCCCCTTCACCTGACCGTCCAGGCGTGTACGTTCCTGCTGTTTCCGCTCATGGGGATCGGGCTGCTCGCGCTCGCCGGCGGGCACCTCCCGGCGGGGCTACGGCTCGGCTTCTTCTACCTGTGCGCGCTGCCGTCCACGGTGTCCTCGTCGGTCGCGCTCACCGCCGCGGCGCGAGGGAACGTACCGGCCGCGGTGTTCAACGCCACCCTGTCCGCGCTGCTCGGCGTGCTGCTCACCCCGCTCTGGCTGGCCGCCAACGTGGCCCCCGGCGGGGCCGGCGTCCCGCTCGGCCCGGTGGTCCTGGACCTGATCATCTGGCTCGTCCTGCCGCTGGTGGCGGGGCAGTTGCTGCGGCCGTGGCTCGGCGGGTGGGCGGCGCGGAACAAGCGGTTCACCCAGAGGGTGGACCGCGGGACGGTGCTGCTGCTCGTGTACACGTCGTTCTGCGACTCGGTGAAGCGCGGGGTGTGGACCGGCCAGGGGTGGGAGACGCTCGCGGTCGCGGTGGCCGGGTCGGCGCTGCTCCTGACGGCAGCGCTGCTCGCCACCTCGGCGGCGTGCCGGCTGCTCGGGTTCCCGGAAGAGGACCGGATCGCGGCGGTGTTCTGCGGGTCGAAGAAGACGCTGGCCTCGGGCGTGCCGATGGCGGCCCTGATCTTCGGGGCGAGCGCCGACACCGGCCTGATCCTGGTGCCGATCATGATCTACCACCCGCTCCAGCTCGTCGTCTGCGGGGTGCTCGCCGGCCGGTGGGCGCGGCGCGAGCCGGAACCCGAACCGCGGGAGCAAAGCGTCACTCCCGACCGCTCCCCTCAAACCGGAGGGTGAGAAGGCGTTCCGAAATCGCCCCGCAGATCGACTACGCGAGCCGGTTCCGCCGACCGCCCCCTTCTTCAGGGACGGCGCTCCGCGTGACCGCGCGCTGAATCACGGCAGACCGAACTCGCCGTTCTTCAACCGCATCTGGTATCATGGCCCGCGATGTTGCACACCAGCGACGACTTCCTGCGCGCGATCGCCCTTCAGCCGCGCGAGCGGACGGTGCGGCTGGTCTACTCCGACTGGCTCACCGAGCACGACGACCCGCGCGGCGAGTTGATCCGCATTGAAGAGGAGATGCGCACCCTGCCGGCGTTCGACGACCGGTTCTGGGAGCTGAAGCCGCGCCGCAACCAGTTGCGCGCGGACGCCGGAACGGAGTGGTGCGCGCGAATGCGGTACGGCACCGAGTGCGAGCCGGTGTTCGCGCACGGCGTCCCGGACGGCTGGCGCGCACGCTGGCGGCTGGTCCGGGAGTTCACCGAGCGCTGGCACCGCATACCAATGCCCGATGTCGGCGGGCACCAAGCCGAAATCGCGGAGGCGGAGGAGCGGTTGGGCCGCCCGCTCCCGCCAGCGGTGCGCGAGTGGGTCGCGTTCGCACGCGACATCACAGAGGCGCCCGGCGATCGGGAGGCGCTAGGGTCCGTACACTTAGCGCCCCTTCCTGGCGGCTTCCTTTCACTGGCGTTCATTCCCGACGAGCTTGGCAACATCGATTTCTTCTCCACGGTTCCCTTCGAAGAGCTGCACCGCCTCGACCCGCCGGTTTACCGGGCGTCGTTCGACGACGGCGACGCTCACGCGGCCGTGCGCAGCGGGAACAAGCCGCAGGCGGCGACCGTGACGGAGTTCGCACTCGCCCACGTCGTGAGCCTCGCGCCCGGTGCCGGCGGCGGGTTCGTGGTCGTCCTCGACCAGCTCGCGGACCTCTACCGGCACCTGAAAAGCTCCTTCGCGAGTCACTCGATCCTCGGAGAGCGCGAATGGGACGAGGCCGACAACCTGCTCGTCGAGGTCGAACCCGCCCCGGCGCAGCGCGGCAAGTTCGTCGTGACCGTGAGCGCGTCCGCCGCGATCCGCCGGCTCCAGGTGCCCGAGTTCCTCTGGCGCTACGCCCGCCTGAGCGAGCACCCCACCGGCATCTTCGCTCAACCCGGATAAAAAAGGATCGAAACATCCTCTTTCGTCTGCTATACTGCCCTACACCGCCGAACCGCCCGCCGGTCCGCTCTTCCGCTCCGAGGTCCGGGTCATGCTCAGGATCACTCTCGCGCTCGTAACCGCGTGCGCCGTCGCGGCGCCGGTCGCGGCCCAGATCGATGCCGTCGAGCGCCCGCCGATCAGCTACAAGACCGCGCAGGCCGAGAACGTCCTCACTGCGCTCCAGAAGCGAATCAACGCGGGACAGGCCAAGCTCAAGTTCGCCGACGACCACGGCTACCTGCCCTCGCTGCTCAAGGAGCTGAACGTCAGCCCGGCGTCGCAGGTGCTCGTGTTCTCCAAAACCAGCTTCCAGCGCGAGCGGATCACGCCCAAGACGCCGCGGGCGCTGTACTTCAACGACGACGTGTACGTGGGGTTCTGCCTCCGCGGGGACGTGCTCGAGTTCTCCGCGGCGGACACGAAGCTCGGCACCGCGTTCTACACGCTCGACCAGGAGCCGGCGCCCGACGGCAAGCCCGAGTTCCTGCGGCAGCGCGACAACTGCCTCTCGTGCCACGCCTCGAACGCGACCGGCGGCGCGCCGGGTCATTTGGTGCGGTCGGTGTTCACGGAGCGCAACGGGATGCCGGTGCTCAGCGCCGGGACGTTCCGCACCGACCACTCCAGCCCCTTCTCGGAGCGCTGGGGCGGGTGGTACGTCACCGGCACCCACGGCAAGCAGACCCACATGGGCAACTGGACCGTGGAGAACAAAAAGAACCCGGCCGAGGAGGGGAACGCGGGCGGGCAGAACGTGACCGAGCTGAAGGGCCGGTTCACGGTGGCGAACTACCTGACCCCGCACAGCGACATCGTCGCGCTGCTGGTGTTCGAGCACCAAGCGGAGGCGCACAACCGCATCGCCCGGGCGCTGATCGGCACGCGGCAGGCGCACCACTACGAGGAGACGCTCAACAAGGACCTGGGCGAGCCGGCGGCGCACCGGTGGGACAGCGCGAAGCGGCGCATCGAGTCGCTGGGCGACCAGTTGGCGAAGTACCTGCTGTTCAGCGGCGAGGCGAAGCTCGAAGGGCCGGTGGCGGGCACGTCGGACTTCGCGAAGGAGTTCACCGCCCGCGGGCCGTTCGACAAGCAGGGGCGCACGCTCCGCGCGTTCGACCTCAACGCGCGGCTGTTCAAGTATCCGTGCAGTTATTTGGTGTACTCGCAGGGGTTCCAGGCACTGCCGAAGGAGGTGAAGGACCACACGCTGAAGCGGATGCACGAGGCGCTGACCGGCACGGACACGTCCGCGGCGTTCGCGCACCTGTCGGCCGGCGACCGCAAGGCGGTGCTGGAGATCCTCCGCGACACGCTCCCGGACCTGCCGGACGACTGGAAGAAGTGAGCGCCCCGCCTGGGGTATCACTTCGCTCATCCCGTCAGGCGGTACATCGACAGCCCGTGGAGCGACACCCTTCCTCAACGGCCACCGATACCCGGGCCGATGCCGCCCGGGTACGTCGCGACGGAGCGGCTCGGAACCAAGAACGTGGCACCGCATTGCCAACAGGTGTGACCCCATCAGCCCGGCGGGGGCACCGGGATCGGGTTGATGTTCGGTACGTTCGGCAGGTTGGGAATCAGGTTCTTGATTTCCTCCAGCGACACGATCTGGGCCTTTCGCAACTCGGCCGCCGGGAGCACTTTGCCGACGAGGCCGTCCCACTTGGCACGCTGCTCGGCGGTGAGTACCTTGAGGACGGCCTCCCACTCGCCCTTATCCCGCTCGGTTTCCAGATCTTTGACGCGCCCGTTCACAATCTGAACCGCCAGCGTGCCGCCGTTCTTGCTCCGGTCTGGAGGGGCCACGGCCTCGATCTTGTCTTCTTGCTCGGCGGACAGCCCGAGCGACCGAATCACCCGGCGGTCGAGCAGCGCAACCGGCCCCATCGCTTGCAGCGAGAGTTGCTTCAGCCGGCGCATCTGTTCGGGCTTCAGGATCTCGGCCGCGGCCTTATAAAACTCGGGGTCGTTAGGCGAATCCATGCCACTGAACCCGACTGCCACGTCTACGACCTGGATCCCACCCCCGACAGGAATTGCAGGAACGGCCGGACCAATCACGCCCCCACCAACCGGCCCCTGCTGGATCACGTTCGGCACGACCGCCTGCTTGCGCCGTGCCCGCAGCTCGTCCACCTTCTTGGCCTGCTCGGCGGTCAGTTGAATGTCCTTGCGGATCGCCTCGACCTTGAGCAGCCCGGCGAGGTTGTCGGCCTTGATCCGGTCGAGCGGGTCGGCGGCGCCCGGGGTGGCCTTGGGAACCGGCGCGGCGAGTGCCGGCGCGGTGCCCGACGGGAGCAGGCCGGCGCCGCCAAGGGCGACCGCGCCGCTCAGCACCGTCGTGACCGCGAACGCACGAAGTTTGCTCAGGCTCATGGCTCGTAGTACCTCGTTGAGAAGCAGTTGTGCCCCCGGCGCGCATTGTGAACCGGAGAGAGCAACCGAAACTGCGGACCCGAAGAGCTTGGCCGGTGCGGCCATCGCGGCGCTTGCGAGCCCGCCCGCGGCGCCCACGGCCGCGGCACCGGCGACCCCGCGGCTGGTGAGCCGCGAAGCCAGCAGGACACGCCCGCGGGCCAACCGACTGGCCACCGTGCCGGCCGGCAGCCCGAGTTCGGCCGCCGTCTGGGCAACGGTCAGCCCGCGCACCTCGCACAGCACCACCGCCGCCCGGTACTTGTCCGGGAGCCGCTGGATCTCCTCGTCCAGCACCCGGGCGAGGTCCGGCTCCGGCGGCGTGTACACGGCTGATGGCTCGGGCGTGTCGCCGAGCGCGCGTTCGCGTGCGTGCCGCCGGAGCCGCACCGCTCGCGCCTTGCGAGCCGTCAGCACGGCAACCCCGTGCAGCCACGCCGCGACCCGTCCGGGCGGGCGGACCGCGTCGGCCTTGCGGGCCAGTACCAGAAATGTCACCTGGAAGGCGTCTTCGGCGTCGGTTCGGGCGCCGAGGACGCGGTGACACACCCCGTACACGGTCGGCCCGAGCCGGCGCACGAGTTCGGCGAACGCCTCCTCGTCCCGCGTCGCAACGAACCGGGCGAGCAACTCGCCGTCGGACAGTTCGCCCAGCCGCGCGGCCACAAGTGCCGCCCGCACGACCGGGTCCAGCATTCCGCCGCGACCGCTTCGCGTTCTCACCGCTCGGCCCTCCGCCCCTCAGCTCTTCTGGAAGTACCTTTCCGAGATGCGCCGCAACTTATCCACGATTTCGGAATTTTGTTGCGGGTGGTGAGCAACGGACGTGCTCGGGTTGGGCCGCGTTCGCGGTGTGAGGCGCGGCGGCTTGCGGTGACGAACTTGGGCCGCGTTCAGCGACTCGGTTCGGCCCGCCGGCGGTAGGAGAGGACGTACCGGGTGTAGGCGCCGGCGGCCGCGTCCTTGTCCGGGTCGAACCCGAAGGTCCGCATTTCCGCAACCGCTTGTTCCGGGGACCAGCCGTCGTGATCCACGCGGTAAACGGCGCACACGGTTCCGGTGCGGTCGCGGCCCGCGGTGCAGTGGACGTAGACCGGGTGGTTCGCCGGGTCGGCCATCACGGCCAAGAACTCCCGCGCGACCGGTTCCAACGGGCTGCCTCCCGGTTCCGCGCCCGCCTCGCGGGGCGGAATCCGCACGAACTTGATCCCGCGCGACTGGCAGATGGTTTCTTCGTGCGCGTCCGACTTCTCGGCCTCGTCGCGCACCGGCCGTAGGCTCACGACCGTTTTGATGGCGTGATCGGTCAGGAGTTGCTCGAACGCCGGCGGGGTGAGTTGCCCGCTGCGGTACAGCACGCCGGGTTCCACCACACCGAAGTTGCGCGGCCCCCGGTCGCACCCCGAGCCCGATAGGAGGGCCGCGACCGCCACTAACGCCGTCAGGATGAGTCTCGATCCACCAATCATCACCGTGGTTCCTCACAGGGCGCTGGACGCGGGCGGTGGGCGACTTTCAGCGGGCCGTTTCGATTGTTGCGTTTGCGCTCCGCTGCACCAACGCGGCCATACCGCCGGCTGATGGCACGGTCAACCGAGCAGCCGGAGCGTCTTCTCGTCTCGCTTACCGCCAAAAAATCGCTCGAGGAGTTGATGGAACACCGAACCGTCCGGCGAGACGTGCGCGAACAGCGTCGCACACGATTTGAGTTTCGCGTCGTCGGGATCCCCGAAGATGTCGAACGCCGATTTGCCTTCGACACCCAGAGCGGCACCGGCGCACTCGACGAGGCGCGGCCCGAGCACGGGGTGGGCGAGGTACGCTTCGGCCTCGGCGCGGCTCTTGATCGCGTACCGCTGAGACATCGCGCTGAACCCCAACCCGGCGAACTGGGGGAAGACGTACCACATCCAGTGCGTGACCTTGGCGCCGGCCCGGACCTCGGCCAGCGCGGTCGCGTAGCCCGCCATCCCGCCGCTGCCCTGCTGGGCCGTAACGAATCGGTTCAGGTCGTGCGGGTCGCTCGCGTTTGCCATGTGCCACTCCTGAGTTGGTGACTTCGATTGAAGCAGCGGATGGTCTTTACCCCTTTTCGCGAAGTCGCCGCCCGCCGGATAATCGGCTTCCACGGAGTGACTTGGGTTTAAACGTCTATTTTACAACACATTGCAGCGCACCGGGCGGAGAGAATCGAGATCGGCGGTTACGGTTGAAGCGCCTGATTCGGTGGTAGCAACACCCCAGCGACCGACCAGCGGGTCGCCAGTCGAACGGTAGCGGGTGTCCAGTCCGCGCCCCGTTCGCTGCCACCAGTTGCCACTGTAACCCTCGTTACACGTCCCGCGGCACCCGTCGTCAGACCGCCGAAATACGGGAGAACGGGCATGAACTTCCGTTGGGCGGAACCAATTACCCGACGCGCAGAACGACGGCTCGCACATCCGCGAACGGCACCAAGGGAGAACCAAATGCTCCCACTGACTTCCGGTCAAAAGTCCGCTCGTCGAAAGTCGTAACGTCACAAAATCAGTACAGGCAGAGCCTCGTGACTTTATGACTTGCTGACCTGACGACTTCTGACTGGTAGTCCTAATTGACTGATGGCAGGCGGCTCAACAGCACGCGGCACCGCCCGCCGCCGGCGCGCACCCGGTCACTCCGCACCGGTCCGGCGCGAGACAGTCCGTGTGCTTGCGCCCGAGATGGAACAGTGGTCCCATCGGGGTCTGTTCTGCTGCCGCGACCGGAAACTGTGACACCGCGTCGCGCTCGTACTCGATCTCCACCGCCAGGTCGTCCGATTTCAGCAGCGGGGCCGCGAGTGCCAGAATGTCGGCGAGCTTCCTTGCGGTGAGCCGGTGCCCCGTGTCACTGGCGACCCACACCTGAAGCAGACACGTCGTCGCCGAACGGGTGGTGCCGCCGCAGTCGATGAAGTCCTTTTGCACACGGCCGACTTCGGTGACGTGGAAGTGCGCCGGAACGAAGTCGCCGTCGGGCAGCATCAGGTGGAGCGGTTGGTCCGGGCTGGCGAGCAGCGCGGCGCGGAACTCGGCAACGGTCATTCGCGGTTCTCCGGCGGTGTGGGACCCACGGTCACAATACCGGCGGTACTCCGGGAGCCAAGCCGAGACGGGCCGCGTGGTGCTCGCATACACGAACCGGCGGTGCGCAACGACGTGGGGCACTTGGTCGAGGAGTACGACCCGGTCGCCCGCCGCCAGCTCGGCAACTTCCCGCAGGCGTTCTCGCACCTGGGGCTGGTCAACACGGCCCGCAACCTGACCCAGCGGGAGAAGCCGGCCGAGGTGCGGACGGCGTCGCTCACGCGCCCAGCTTGGCCCGGATGTCGGCCGCGATCCGGGCCGGGGGCGGGGCGGCGTCCACCGTCACCTCCCCGACCGGCGGCTCCATCGCCTCGAGCTGGCTCCGCAGCATGTTGGCACCCATGAAGTGCCCCTTCCGGGCCTCCAGCCGGGCGCGGAAGAGGTCCTCCGACCCGCGCAGGTACACGTACCGAACGCACGCCGGGTCGTCGCGCTCGAGGTAATCTCGGTACTCGTGCTTCAGCGCCGAGCACGCCACGACGATGTTCTCGTCGGCCGCGCACGCCGCGTCGATCCGCTGCCGGAGGGCCTTCAGCCACGGCCTCCGGTCGGCGTCGGTGAGCGGGGTGCCGCCCGCCATCTTCGCGACGTTCTCCGGCGGGTGGTAGTCATCCCCCTCGACGAACTGCCACCCCAGGTCGGCGGCCAACTGTTTCCCGACCGTCGTCTTGCCGGACCCGGACACGCCCATCAGTACGATCACCATGTGAGCCTCCGTTAGTGCGCCGCTGTGACCGCCAGTTCTTGCTCCGCCGGCTGCCGCTCCTCGGACCACCGGTCGGCCAGGTGGAACACGAGCGGGTTGAGGGTGATGGACAGCAGCGCCCCGGCCACGATCAGGCTCTGCCCTTCGGGCGGCAGCAGTTCCAGGGCGATCCCCAAGCCGGCGAGGATGAACGAGAACTCACCGATCTGGGCCAGCGCCGCCGAGACGCTCAGGGCGGTCCGCCGCGACCCGCCCAGCGCCAGCACGATGCCGACCGCGGCCAGCGACTTGCCGGCCACGATGACGCCGAGCACGGCCATCACCCGGAACGGCTGCTCGATCAGCACCCGCGGGTCGAACAGCATCCCGACGGACACGAAGAACAGCACCGCAAACACGTCCTCCAGCGGCTGCAACTTGTCCACCGCCTTGTGCCCGACGTCCGACGCGTTCAGCACCATCCCGGCGAAGAACGCGCCGAGGGCGAACGACACCCCGAACACTTCCGTCGCGGCGTAAGCGATGCCGACCGACTGGGCGACCACCGCCAGGGTGAACAGCTCCCGCGACCCGGTCGCTTCGACGTTCCTCAGCAGCCACGGGAACAGGCGGGTGCCGACGACGAGCATGAGGGCGACGAACGCCGCCACCTTGCCCAGCGCGAGGCCCAGCGTGGCCCACAGGTTCGATCCGTCCGCCGCCGCTTTCCCGCCGAGCGGCCCGGCCAGGGCGGGCAGCAGGACGAGGGCCAGGACGATGACCAGATCCTCGACGATCAGCCACCCGACCGCCACACGCCCGTCGTCGGTGTCGAGCCGGTTCCGGGCCTCGAGTGCCTTGAGCAGCACGACGGTGCTGGCGACCGACAGCGCGAGGCCGAACACCAGCCCCGCCCCAAGCGGCCACCCCCAGAAGTAGGAGACCCCCACGCCCATCGCGGTGGCGGCGGCGATCTGCACCATCGCCCCGGGCAGCGCGAGCCGGCGGACCGCCCACAAGTCGTGGATCGAGAAGTGCATCCCGACGCCGAACATGAGCAGGATCACCCCGATTTCGGAGAGCTGGTGGGCGACCTTCGAGTCGCCCACGAACCCGGGGGTGAACGGGCCGACGGCGACGCCGGCGAGCAGGTACCCGACGAGCGCCGGGAGCCGCAAGCGGGCGGCAACGAACCCGAGGGCGAGTGCCAGGGTGAGTCCGACGGCGATGAGTGCGATCAGAGAAGTCTCGTGGTGCATAACGGTCCTGGGAGCGTGTACATCGTGTTGGAGCGGAGGCCGTGCGACTGTTCGGCGGCGCCGTCACCGGACATGCACCACATCGAACGTCCGCGAAGTGAAGACGTTCGGGACAGCGGCTCGAAAGGATCCGGCAACGGCACGACCATACCCGCCGGGAGGCACCGGTGCGGGATCGGGTAGGAAGCACATGCCATGCCCGTCAGGTTCTTCCGACCCGGCCAGGTCGTGACACGAGGGAATCGGTGCTTCGGGCCAAACTGGGCTGTTCAATTTCTGGCAGCGCGTGCGGAAGTTGGACACCGCGCCCGTCTCATTACCGAGTCCAATCGTTTCCAGTTGGTGTGGCGTGCCCCGCACGGTCTTTGAGTGTGGTCCGCTCACTCCGTGAGCGGTCGCTCCGGGTATCGGATGGGCATGGCGCACAACGACCGGGGCTGCAAGCCTGGGTAGCGAATCGGACCTGCGGGCCCACTGGAATCCAATTGAAAAGTAACTGCTTCTTGGAGCCGGCTCCAGAACACGGCATGGATACGAATCAACCGAATTTCAGTCGTTTCAAACGTGCAGCAGGCGATCGGTGTGGACGTTGTGGGTACCGCCCGCGTCTTTGGGCCGGGTGGTGTCCTGGTTCAGTTTCCCGAGGTGCCCGATCCGGTGGTCGTCGATGGCCACCCGAGCGGCCCGCGTGCGGTTCCCGAGTGGGGCGTGAAGTGCCGGCTTGAGCCATCGTTCGAGGGGGCGGCGCCGCTTGGGCAATTGGACGGCTCGACCGAGCCAGTCGGTGAGGACCGGGCGCAAGTGACGGGTGGCGTGACCCTGGTGTTGCTCGGATCGACTGATTCACGGTCCGGCCGGTTGTGTCTGCTTCTTGTCGCCCAGACGTTCCTGTCTGGGCGACCTTATCGCGCGGCCCAGGCAGGAATGCCTGGGCCACAAAGACAGAAACCAAAACGGGCGGCAACAGCCGGTTCGTGTAGGAAACTTGGGCCGCATGGGGCTCCGGCAATGGAGGCGTGGTAACCACCATCGACCGGCAAACCCATGCGGCCCGCTACTCCGAAATCGACCAACTGGAAACGACTGGATTCGGTATCAGTCCCGTGCCTTCGGGATGAACGGGGCCACCTCCTTCATCAACTCCTCCTCTTCCTCGTCACCGTCGGCGTCCCCGCCGGGAACCGGCTGCGGGGCGTCCGTGATGACCGCCTTCGGGTCCGCGTTCGGGTCGTTCTCGACCACCGCCATCTGCGTGTACTCTTTGCCGTCCGCGGTCAGAACAACGCGGTACGCGCCCGCCCGCGGCGGCGCCCACGGGAACTTGTGGAACCCGGCCGCCGCGGGCGGGCCGCGGAACTCGCGCACCACCTTGTTGTTCACGTCGAGCACCTTCAGGCTCACGTCCTTCGCGGGCTTGGTGAGCAGGTATTCGATGCTGCCGCCGGCGGCCGGGTTGGTGCCGTAGAACTTGCGCACGTCGCGCGAGTACGGGAAGCTGCCCGGGCCGAACTGCCACCGCGTTATCGGTGCCGGCGCGAACAAGGTGGCCGGGGCCGCGAGCGCCTCGGGCTTCATCTGGCGCAGGCTCGCCACGTCCAGCACCCACACGCTCCGGCCGTGCGTCGCGACCACGATCTCGCTCGCGGTCGTCGGCTGCGCGACCTCGTGGACCGCCACGGTGGGCAGGTTACTGTTCAGCTTCGCCCAGCTCGCGCCGCGGTTGACCGACACCCAGATGCCGAACTCGGTGCCGCAGTACAGGATCTCGGGGGTCGTGATGTCCTCGCGGATCACCCGCGTCGAGCCGAACGCCGGCAGGTCCCCCGTGACACTCTTCCACGTCGCGCCGTAGTCCTCGGTCACGAAGAGGTAGGGCTTGTCGTCGTCGGAGCGGTGCCCGTCGAGGGCCACGTAGCACCGCCCTTCTTTCGTGCGCCCGGGCTCGATCGCGCTGACGCACCGCGGCCCCGGCAGCCCGGCCTTCTTGAGGGCGTCCAGCGTGTTGGTCCAGTTCCCGCCGCCGTCCCGCGTCACCCACAGGTTGCCGTCGTCGGTGCCGGCCCACAGCACGTCGGGGCTCTTGGGGCTCTCGGCCAGTGCCGTCATCGAACCCTGTTTGGTGCGCGTCAGATCGGGGCTCACGGCCTTCAGGTTCTCCCCGCGGTTCACCGAACGGAACACGTACTGCGCGCCGCAGTAGAAGATGCCGGAGTTGTGGGCCGACAGGATGAACGGCGTGTTCCAGTTGAACCGCAGCTCCTCGCCGGGCTTGACCGGGCGCGGGCGGGTGCCCTTCTGCTCGCCGGTCTTCAGGTTGATCCACCCGATGCCGCCGTTCTGGCTCTCCGAGTAAACCACGTCGGGGTCGTTCGGGTCCACGCGGCACACGAACCCGTCGCCGCCGCGGAGGTACTGCCAGTCCTCGTTCGCCGGCCCGGTGCCGCGGAGCGTGCGCGACGGCCCGCCCCAGCTCCCGTTGTCCTGCAACCCGCCGTACACCCGGTACGGCTTCCGGCTGTCCACCGCGACGTGGTAGAACTGCCCCAGCGCCATCACGTTCAGGTGGTCCCAGGTGGCGCCGCGGTCGTAAGTGGAGTAGAACCCGCCGTCGCAGCCCAGGATCATGTGCCGGCTGTCGCGCGGGTCGATCCAGAGGGCGTGGTGGTCCGGGTGGACGGTGCTCGCCTGCGCGCTGGCGAACCGGTTCCCGCCGTCGGTGCTGCGCCACAGCACCGTGTCGCCGAGCACGTACACGGTTTTGTCGTCGGTCGGGTCGACGCGGACGTTCGAGAAGTAGAACGGGCGCGGGTTGAGGCTGTTGACGCGGGTCCAGGTGTCGCCGTTGTCCTTCGACACGAACACGCCGCCGGTCTGGTAGCCGTCCTTGCCCTGGTTGTTCTGGACGTTCGCCTGCTGCCCGCCCACCTGGGCCTGCATGATGAACGGCCGGGCCGATGGGGCCGTCGGGCGCCCGCCGCCCCCGCCGCCCCCCTGGAACCGCGTTTCGGCCGCCGCGAGCGCGAGCGTCACCTCGAAGGGCTTCTTGTCGCCCTCCTGGAACGACACCTTCACCTTGTCGCCGGCCTGCCGCGGGTTCTCGACCTTCCCCCCGACGCGCAGCTCGGTGCGGTACGCGCGGAAGTCCGGCGTGTCCGTTCCTTCAACGGCCGCGATGGTCATGCCGACCTTCACCCCGGCCTTGGCCGCCGCGCCGTCCTTCGGCACGTCCGCGACCTTCACCGGCGCGTCGAGGCCCGTGACCTCGACCGTTAGGCCGCCGGGCGAGAGCGTCTGCTGACCGCCCTTCGGCTGGAACCCGCCCTTCTTCGGCTCGGGGGTACTGGGCCGGGCCGCGAGCTTCAGCTCAATGGTGAGCGTTTCGGTTTCCGCCTTCGCGTCTTTCTTGTCACCCGTTTTGCCCTTCGCGCGGACAACCGTGAGCTTCACCACGTCGTCGGGCTTCTTGCCCGTCAGGAAGTCGAGCACCTCGTCGTAACTGGCGACCTTTTTCCCGTCGATCGCGGTGATGCGGTCGCCCTCTTTCAGCCCGGCCTTCGCGGCGGGGCCGTCCTCGACGACCGCGGTGACCTTCGCTCCGTCCTTCTCGCCCTCACCGGAAACGCCCATGTACACCGTGAGCACCGGGCGCCCCTTGCCGATGTTCTCGGTGTCGATGATCGCGTACACCAGCCCCTTCGTCTTGCGCGAGTAGTCCAGCCCGATGCGGCCGGTCTTCGCGGTGGGCAACCCGGGGGCGGCCTTCTCGCCGGTCAGCTTCTTCCAGGTCTTCCCGGCGTCCGCGGTTTTGAACAGCCCGCCCCCGGGGCCGTGTGCGACGATCGGCCCGTACTGGTCCGGGCCGGGCCACGGCCCCTGGCCGAAGAACCCGTCGAACTCGTCCCGCTTCCGCTCCCACAGCCCGGCGAGCAGCACGTTCGGGTCGGTCGGGTCCATGCGCAGCTCGATGGCCCCGGTCCGGTCGTCGACGTACAGCACCTTCTGCCACGTCTTCCCGCCGTCGGCGGTCTTGAAGACACCGCGCTCCTCGCTCGGCCCCCACACGCGGCCCATCGCGGCGACGTACACCGTGTTGGGGTCTTTGGGGTGAACGACGATCCGCCCGACCGAGAACGACTTCTTCAGCCCGACGTTCTGCCAGGTCTTCCCGGCGTCGGTGCTCTTGTAAACCCCGTCGCCGTAGGACACGGAGTTGCGCGGGTTGTGCTCGCCGGTGCCGACGTACACGACGTTCGGGTCGCTCGGCGCGACCGCCACGTCACCGATGGAGACCGTCGCCTCCTTCTCGAACACGAAGCTGAAGGTGGTGCCGTTGTTGACGGTTTTGAGCAGCCCGCCGCTCGCGGTGGCAACGTAGTAGGTGCTCGGGTCGCTCTCCACGACCGCCAGCGCGGTGATGCGCCCGCCCATGTTCGCGGGGCCGATGTTGCGCCACGTCATCTTCGCGATGGCGGTTTCGGGGATCGCGTTGGGCGCCGGGGCGGGCGGCGTGCCCTTGCGCAGCTCGTTGAGTTTCTTTTCCAGCAGCTCGATTTGCTTCTGAACCTCTGCGATCTCTTTCTTGGCGTCGTCGTCTTCGGATTTCGCGACGCCCGGAAAACTGAACACGAGCGCGGCGAGCAGCGCGAACGCGGCCCGGCGCCCGGTGAGCTGTGACGGCTTCACGGTGCTTCACTCTCGGTAGGATTGAACGCGGGAGAGCTTATCTAAAGTACGTAATTCTACCCGCGCTCGCGGCGCCGTCGCTAGTTGGGCAAGCTGGGGGCAGTTGCGAATAGGCGAAATCTGTACCCGTGACGCGGGTGAAAGCGGTTGCCCGGTAGCTCAGCCGTTCCCGGCGTCACCCACGTGACCGGGCGCAACACGCAGCGGCAGGCGAACTGAGGAAGCTCTTGCGGCCGCACGCATGTGCCGGTTTGCCGTAGCTGGCAGACGTGCACGGAGGTAGCCGGCGTGCCGAACCGGGTGGCGCCCGGTCCTATTTGTCTTGCCTGTGGCGACTGATGCGTGGCAAGTGGTTGCGCCGTTCGGTAGTGCTTTTCTGGCCCGCGTGTTGGGAACGGTCGTGGACGACCTGCGTCGGTTCTGTTGTCGGAACCCCGGCTGTGCGGGCTACGGGAAGTTGGCGTGTTGGGATCGCGATTGCCGGCCCACAGTTTTCCCAAGCATGCGGCGTGCCATCCGGAACATGAGGGGCGGCGTTTTGGGGCCGGGCACTCGCAATTGACCGGACCGCGGGCTCGGCGTATTGTCTCGCCGCTTCGCGCCCCGGCCCCCCGGCGGCGCACCGTGAAGAACACCAGGGCGGGCACGGATGCGCGTTCGCAGTTGGCTAATCCGCGGGCTCATCCTTGCCGGAGTCGCGGCCCTTGTCGCGCTCGGCTGGGTCGCGAACTCATGGATCAGTCCGGACCGCGTGCGCGAGAAGGTGATCGCCACGCTGGCCGACCAGCTCGACAACGTGGACGTTCAGGTCGGGTCCGCGCGGCTCCGCATCCTGGGCGGCATCGCGGTCAGCGACCTGCGCCTGAGCCGCCGGGGCGACCCGCCGGACCAGCCGTTCCTCGCGGTCCCCAGTGCGGTTCTGTTCCACGACAAGGAGCAGCTCAACCGCGGCCGGCTGGTCATCAAGAAGGTGCGGCTCGAGAACCCGACCATCCGCATCGAGCGCGCGGCGGACGGGAGCTGGAACATCGCGGAGGTGATCCGGTCCGGCCCGGCCGACAAGCCGGTGCCCACGTTCGAGGTGAAGGGCGCCACCGTCGTCGTGACCGACCACGCGCCGGACGGGCTGCCGGCCACGACGTTCACCGGCGTGGAGGGGACGCTGCTCAACGACCCGCTCCCGGCCCTGACGGTCCAGGGCAGCGGGACCGCCCGCCCGTTCGGCCCGGTGAGCGTCCGGGGGCGGTTCAACCGGATCAACAGCCACCTGGCGCTGTCGCTCGAGCTGGCCGAGTTCCCGGTGGGACCGGCGTCCGTCTCGGCCGCCCGGCGGTTCGCCCCGGAGCTGGCCCCGCACCTCGCCAAGCTCACCGCCGTGGCGAACGTGAAGGCCGAGGTCACCTACGCGCCGGAGGCCGCCCCCCACTGGCGCCACGACGTGCGGTTCGACGTGAAAGGGGCCAAGTTCGAGCACCCGGACCTGCCGAAGGCGCTCGAGAACATCACCGCGACCGTGCGCAGCACCGACGGCCGGGTGAAGGTCGACGAGGCGACCGCCACGCTCGGCGACGCGAAGCTCAAGGTGACGCTCGAGACGCGGCCGGAGGCGCCGCCGGCCGCCCCCGGCGACGACCCGCTCAAGCGGTTCGAGGACCGGCTCCTGCGGCTCGATCTGGCGGTCACGGGGGTGCCGCTGGACGACACGCTGTTCGACCGGCTGCCCGACAAGATGAAGAAGGCGCGGCGGATGTTCGCGCCCACCGGGCTCGTCGACGTGGGGTACAAGCTGACGCGCGAGGCGGGCGGGTGGCGCCGCGAGCTGGAGGCCCGGCCCCGCAACGGCGGGCTGACGTACGAGAAGTTCCGGTACCCGGTCGCGGACGTGCGCGGGCTGGTCCGGCACACGGTCACCCACGCCGGCGGGGCGAGCACCACGATCGACCTGCTCGGCGACGCCGCGGGGCAACTGATTACCATCAAGGGGCGGCTGGACGGCGAGGGCGAGGACCCGGCGATCAGCCTCCGCGTCACCGGGACGAACGTCCCGCTCGACGAGACCCTGTGCAAGGCGCTGCCGCCGAAGTCCGCGGCGCTGGTGCGCGAGTTCCGCGCCAGCGGGCGCGGCGACTTCGTGGTCGAGGTCACCCAGCAGGCCGGGGTGAACCTGACCGACAACGAGTTCCGCATCGACGTGAAGGACGGGAAGCTGAACTACACCGCCTTCCCGTACCCGCTGGAGAAGGTGAAGGGGCGGCTGGTGCTCCGCACCAACTCGACCGACCCCGATCGGCCGGTGCGGCCGGGGCCGGGGGGGGCGCGCGGCCCCCTGCCGGACCGGGACGAGATCATCTTCGACGGGTTCACCGCGGTCCACGCGGGGGCCGCGGTGTGGATGAACGGCTCGAAGCGCCCGATCCCCGACAGCCGCGACCGCAAGCTGGTCGTTCACGTGGGCGGGACATCGGTCCCCCTGAACGCGGCCCTGAAAACGGCCCTGGGGGCGGTGAAGGCCGAGAACCTGTGGGCGGAGTTCCAGCCCCGGGGGGCGCTCACCTTTACGGCGGACGTGGAGGTGATCGACCGCGCACCGCCCCCGGACCGCCCGGACCTCGACCCGCCGCTGAACCCGGCGACCGACGTGAAGGTGACGTTCGGGTTCTCCGGCCCGACCGTCACCCCGCGGTTCTTCGCCTACGAGCTGACCGAGTTCTCGGGCTGGCTGGAGTACAAGCAGGACCGGCTCGACGTCGCGCACCTCTCCGCGCGGCACGGGCCGAGCCGGGTGAAGCTCGCCGCCGGCGAGGTGCGGTTCTACTCGGACGGCGCGGTGTGGGCCAACCTGGGCGGGATCGAGGTGAAGCCGTGCGTCGCCGACGCCGAGTTCAAGAAGGCGCTGCCCGGCAAGCTCGGGGCCGCCCTGGACGAGTTGCAGCTGCGGGGCGGCGCCGAGCTCCTGGTGAAGCACCTGGTGATCAGCGCGCCGCCGGGCGCGAGGGCGGAGCCGAATTTGGTCGTCGCCGCCGGCGCGTCCGGCGCGGCCCCCGGGGCGCTCGGGGGGCTCACGCCCTCCGTCCGCCCGGAGCCGGACCCCGTCGTGTACTGGGACGCGGAGCTGAAGCTGTTCGGCGCGGCGCTGGACACGGGCATCGCGTGGGAAGACGCGCACGGGTCGGTCGCGTGCCGCGGGCGGTACGAGGGGACGCACCTCGGGCCGGTCCGCGGCACCGTGTGGCTCGACCGCGCGGTGGTGTCGCGGGTGCCGGTCACGGTGGCCCGGTGCCAGCTCCGGGCCGACCCCCAGCAGCCCGACCCGGCCCGCCCGGGCCGGTTCCTGCCGCCCCTGCTCCAGCTCACCCACGTCGCCGGGGACCTGTTCCACGGCGAGCTCGGCGGTCAGGCCTGGGTCGTGCTCGCCGAGGGCACCCGGTACGAGGTGTGGCTCACCGCCGCCAACGTGCAGCTCGAGGAGCTCGCGCGGCACTACAACCTCACCAAGCCGGGGTCCGACTCGGACCTGAAGGGCGTCGCGCAGGCGCAACTGCTCGTCTTCAACCGCCCGGACCCGAAGACCGGCCGGCTCACGATCGAGGGGACCGGCAAGATCGACGTGCCGACCGGCCGCATGTACAACCTGCCGGTGCTGCTGGAGCTGGTGAAGGTGCTCAAGCTCAACGCCCCGGACAAGACCGCGTTCGAGCAGGCGCACGTGGTGTTCCGGCTGCTCGGCGACCGGATCAAGGTGGAGCAGCTCGACCTGCTCGGCAAGGCGATCTGCCTGGGCGGGTCGGGCGAGCTGGACACGAGCGGCGAGTACGTGAAGTTCGAGTTCTACACGGTGCTGTCGCAGGTGCTCAAAATGTCGGACACGCTGGTCGGCGACCTGACCGCGTTCCTGAGCCGCAACCTGTACACCATCAAGCTGACCCGGGAAAACGGGGAGCTGAAGTACCGCCAGCAGCCGGTCCCGGCGATCACCGACCCGGCCCGGGCGGTGCTGGAGCGGCTCAAGCGCGGGACCGCGCGGTTCACCGGAAAGTGAAGAGCGAGGGACGGAGATGGGATCGGGCCGCGCGCCCGACCCCGGGCGGCCCGGTTGTCCCCTGTGTCGTCGCGCGCGTCGCGAGGAGAAGGCGTGTTCGGAACGACCCTGAACCGGATGATTTTCTGGGAGCTGGTGCGGGTGTTCCTGCTCTCGCTCGGCGCGCTCACCGGCCTAGTGCTGGTGGTGATGTCCGTGCAGCAGGCGTCGCAGCTCGGGCTGTCGCTGGCGCAGCTCGTGCGCGCGGTCCCGCTGCTGGTCCCGAGCATCCTGCCGATCGCGATCCCGGCCACCACGCTGTTCGCCGCGTGCGTCGTGTACGGCCGGCTGGCCCACGACAACGAGGTGATCGCGCTGAAGGCGGCCGGGGTGCACCTGTTCGGGATCGTGAAGCCGACCCTGCTGCTGGGGGTGCTGACCACCGGCACCACCGCGGCCCTGGCGCACAGCACGATCCCGCGCACGCAGCAGATGTTCTGGGACGAGATCCTGTCGGACCCGGAGGAGGTGCTGTACAACATGATCCGCCGGGACCGGTGCCTGCGGCACCCCAGCCTGCCCAACGTTCTGTACGTGCGCGACGTGGAGGGCAAGCGGCTCATCGACGTGGTCATCAAGCGCCGGATCAAGGAGAAGGACCCCCGGACCGGGGCCGAGGTCGTCATGGGGTACGACCTGGTGGCCCGGATGCACGAGGCCCAGTTGCGGGTGGACGTGGCCGCCGGCACCCTGTCGATCGAGCCGGACCGGCTGGTGATCGACGGGAAGAACGCGTCCGGGTCGGCGGCCAGTAGCGGGGCGTTCGTGATGGACCTGCCGGACTCGGTGACCGGCAAAGAGGCCCGCCTCAAGACCAGCACGCTGACCTGGGACGAGCTGCCGGAGAAGGCCGCGGGCGTGGCGGCTAAGCTGGACCGGATCACGGCCGAGAGGGCCGCGCGCCAGGCCGAAATCAACCAGATGGATCCGAACCTGCGGGCCAACGCCCAGGCCACGATCGAGGGGTACAACTTCGAGATCGCCGGCACGACGAAGCAGCTGCGGAACCTGCAAGCGGAGGTGCACGCCCGCCCCGCGCTGGCCGTGAGCTGCCTGGTGTTCGCGCTGGTCGGGTGCCCGGTCGGGGTGTACCTGAACCGGTCCGACTACCTGAGCACGTTCATGATGTGCTTCCTGCCGACGCTGCTGGTGTACTACCCGCTGCTGCTGGCCGGCACCGACATGGGAAAAAGCGGCCGGCTCCCGATGGTCCTCGGGTGCTGGGCCGCGGACATCGTCATGGGCGCCGTCGGTATGCTGCTGACGTGGCGGCTGCTGCGGCGCTGACCGCGGGCGCGGCCCCACGGCGCCGGCTCGGGCCGAGGCGCGACCGCGGCGTTACGCCGGGCGTCGGCCACGCCGGCCCGAAGTGCCTCTCATCGCGCTTCAGTGAGTCCGTGCCGCGGCGAGCGGTTGCGCCCGAGCCGCTTGGCACGTTTCGATCCGCCACCGTGAGTTCAGTCAACGGGGGCCTCGAACCTGACGACCCGTTGAGTGACGCACCCACGCCGGGCGCACCACCGAAGCCGCGGGCGTTCGGCTCCGAAAGTCCACAGCCGTCCACCACTCGCCCCCTCCGCGGAAGCCGGCTGCGGCTCCGAACGCTCGCCGCACCGACACCGGACGCCGCCATCCGTCCCCTCGGCACCGGCGGCGCCACTGACAACGCGTGGCCGCGGTGGTAGAATGCACTACACGAGGCGGGGGGCGGGCGAATGAAGTGCATGCGGTGCGCGAAACAAGCCACCTACCACATTACCGAAGTGCTGCCCGAGGAGCGGTTCGAGGAGGTCCACCTCTGCGAGGACTGTGCCAAGAAGTACCTGGCGCAGCCGCACAAGAAGGCCCCGCCCGCCAAGCCCGTCGACGTGCGCGAGCCCGCCGAGGAGGTGCTCGCCGGGCCGGTCTGTGGCACGTGCGGGCTGTCCTACCTCGAGTTCCGCAACCACGGGCGGTTCGGCTGCGCGCACGACTACGACGCGTTCAAGGGCGAACTCCTTCCGCTGCTGGAGAGCATCCACGGCGAGGTGCGGCACGTCGGCAAGACCCCGCACCGCTTACCTCGCACCCAGAGCGACCAGGTGGAACTGACCGCGCTGCGGCGCCGCCTTCAGCAACTGGTGACCGAAGAGAATTACGAAGAAGCGGCCCGCGTGCGCGACCGCATCCGGGAGCTCGAAAACGGTTAAGCCGGGAGCCGCGCCGCCCGCGGCCGGGTTCGGGCTTCCCGAGGGGAGGGGTGGGGTGAAGTGCCAGATCTGTGACGCCCCGGCCACGTTCCACCTGACGGACGTGGTGAACAAGAAGCGGCGCGAGCTGCACCTGTGCGAGCGGTGCGCGCGCGAACGCAACCTGATCCCCGAGCCGCCCGGCCCGCAGATCGATCTGAAGGCGCTGATGGGGCTGCTCACGAACCCGTTCCACGCGCCCCCCGCGCTCGCGCCGGAGCCCGAGGCCGCGCCGCCCGTGTGTGCGCGGTGCGGGATGGCGGTGCCCGAGTTCAAGGCCACCGGCCGCCTCGGGTGCCCGCACGACTACGAGGCGCTGCGCCCCGCCCTCGAGCCGCTGCTGGAGCGGATCCACCGCGCGCTGGCCCACGCGGGCAAGGCCCCCCGGGCCGTCCGGGTGGGCGAATGGAAGCAGCGGCTGAGCGACGCGGTCGCCGCGGAGAATTACGAAGAGGCCGCCCGGCTCCGCGACCTGATTCGCGCCCACGAGTAGTTCCACGGCTCACGTTCCACGTGCCGCGCTGAAGCCAGGCCCCTGTCTTCGTGCCTCACACCTGGAGCCCGGAGCTTGGAGCTTGGAACTTACCGATGAACCTTGACAGCCTGCTCCCGAACCTCGGCGAATGGCTCCGCGGCACCGGCCCGGAGTCGGACGTGGTGGTGTCCACTCGCATCCGGCTGGCCCGGAACCTCGCCGACCTGCCGTTCGCGACCCGCGCGACCGCGACCCACAAGGCGGACGTCATCCGCCTGGCGAAGGAGGCCGTCACCCGGTCGAGCGCCGCGCACCCGCTCGAGTACGTGGACGTCCAGACGATGTCGCCGCTCGACCGGCAGTTCCTAGTCGAGCGCCAGCTCATCAGCCGCGAACTCGCGAGCGGGCTGGAGGGACCCCGCGGGGTCGCGTTCGACCCGACCGAGACCGTCAGCGTGATGGTGAACGAGGAGGACCACCTGCGGCTCCAGGTGCTCCGCAGCGGGTTCGCGCTCGACGAGGCGTGGCGGGACATCGACCGCCTCGACGACGCCCTGGAGCAGCGCCTCACCTACGCGTTCCACACGCAGTTCGGGTACCTGACCGCGTGCCCCACGAACGTCGGCACCGGGATGCGGGCCAGCGTGATGCTGCACCTGCCGGCGCTGGGGCTCACCAAGCAGATCGACAAAGTGTTCCGCGCCCTCCAGAAGATCAACCTGGCGGTGCGCGGGCTGCACGGCGAGGGGTCGCGCGCGTTCGGCGACCTGTACCAGATCTCGAACCACGTCACCCTCGGGAAGAGCGAGGCCAAGATCCTCGACGAGATCCGCGAGGTGATCGTGACGATCATGCAGTACGAGCGCCAGGCCCGGACCGCGCTGATGAAGGAGCGCCGGCAGGCCGAGCACGACCGCGTCGCGCGGGCCATCGGCACGCTCGGCAGCGCCACCATGATCACCGCCGAGGAGACGATGGAACTGCTCTCCGCGGTGCGGCTGGGGATCCACCTGCACCTGCTCGACGGCATCCCGGTGACCGCGGTGAACCAGCTGTTCATCCACACGCAGTCCGCGCACCTCCAGAAGCTCGCCGGGCACGCGCTCGGCGGCGAGGAGCGGAACACGGCGCGTGCGAAGTACCTCAAGACGCGGCTCCGCGACCTCGATTCGCACAAATGATGAGCGCACACACGCCACCAACACCGAACGACCCGCCGCCGGGCGCGGCCGCGCCCGAGGGGCTACCGGCCGGCCGGTTCGAGCTGTTCCGGTTCGTAGTCTTGGGCGGGTTCCTGGCCCTCTGGACGTGGAAGCTGCTCGAGCCCAGCCCGGTGCCAGAAGCTTTGGCCGCCGAACTCGACGGCGACTGGCGGTTCTTCCTCGCGAAATCGCTGCACGGGGGCGCGTACGCCTTCCTCACGGTTCTGGTGTTCGCGCTCCCGGTGACGCGGTACTGGCACTGGTTTCTGGTGGGGCTGCTCGCGCTCCACGGCGTCGCGACCGAAATCGGCCAAACGTTCGTGCCGAACCGAACGGGCACCCTGCGCGACGTGATCATCGACTGGATCGGCGTGGCATTCGGTGTGCTGATTTGCTACTGGGCGCGTCGGCTGGTGAGCGCGGGGCGTAAGCCGCTCGCCTGAGCCACGGGACCGGCGGTAGTGTCTGTTTCTTGTGGCACAGGCATTCCTGTCTGTGCGGCCTTATCGCGCCACACAGACAGTAGTGTCTGTGCCACAAAGACAAAAAACAAAACGGCCACCCACGGCCGGTTCGTGCATGAGCCGCGGGACCTCCTTACGAACATGCGAGCGGTCCCTTTTTCGCTCAGGCGCTCTGTCCCATCATCGCTGCGAACCGGCGCTGCATCTCTTCCGGTGTGACATCCTCAACGTGTGTGGCCAGCGTCCACTGGTGCCCGAACGGGTCGAGGAGGGTGCCTGAGCGGTCGCCGTAGAACTGGTCCTGTACCGGACGCACAACCGTTGCGCCGGCGGCCACGGCGGTCGCGAAGGCGGCGTCCACGTCCGGCACGAACACGCACAGTCCGCCGCTCGTTCCGCCCAGCGACTCGGGGCCGCGGTTCCCCCACTCCGGCATCTCGTCGGCGAGCATGACCCGCGCCCCGCCGATTTCGATCTCGGCGTGTGCGATCACCCCGCCGGGCAGTTCGAACCGCATCACTTCCGTGGCGCCGAGCGCGTTCTTGTAGAAGGCGAGCGCGTTCGCCCCGTGGCGAACCGTAATCGACGGGGTGACGGTGTGGTACCCGGCTGGCCTGTAACTGGTGGGCATCGCGCGAACCTCCTTCGGGTGAGTAGCCGCCGCGAAGGTAATCACACGCCAATGTGTACGCAAGGTCAGTACGAGCAATTCGTCCCCACCTGCGGCGGACAATTACACGTCCGCCGCAGGTGTGAAGTTCCCGACGAGCGGTGAAGATGATGGCTCATACTTTCCACGGAACGTTGGCCGATTCGGGCTGATCGATCAGACCGCCGCCCCGCGTTTCCGCGCCTCCCACTCGTCGGTTGAAATGAGCACCTGTCGCGCGTTGCTGCCGTTGAACCCGCCGACGATGCCGTCCTCGGCCATGTAATCGATGAGGCGCGACGCCTTTCCGTACCCGATGCCCAGCGCGCGCTGGAGCAGCGACGTGCTGCCGCGCTGCTCGCGGATGACGATCTCCACCGCCTGCTCGTACACCGGGTCGCGCTCGCGCAGCTTCTCCCCCATCTCCCCCCCCCCGCCGCCGGACTCGGTCTGGTCGCGGGTCTTGAGGTTCTGAAGCTCGCTGTCGTAGTTCGGGGTGTCGGTGGCGATCGCGCTCACGACCCGCTCGATTTCGGAGTCTTCGACGTACGCCCCCTGCGCGCGCGTCAGGACGCCGGTTTGCAGGAACAGCATGTCGCCCTTGCCCAGGAGGCGCTCGCCGCCCTTCTCGTCGAGCACCACCGCGCTGTCGGACCGGTTCGTCACGCGGAAGCAGATGCGCGCCGGCAGGTTCGATTTGATGAGCCCGGTGACCACATCGACCGTGGGCTTCTGGGTGGCGAGGATCAGGTGAATGCCCGCGGCCCGAGATTTCTGCGCCAGCAGGATGATGTTCCCTTCGATCTCCTTCTTCATCTTCATCATCAGGTCGCCGACCTCGTCGATCACGATGACGATGTACGGCATCTTCCGCGGGATCGCGCGCAGCTCCTCCTCGCTGTCCGGGTTCACCCGGCGCGCGATCTCCTCGAACGGCAGCTCGTTGTAGCTCGCGATGTTGCGGACCCGCGCGCGGTGCAGCCACTCGTACCGCTCTTCCATCTTGTCCACCGCCCACGCCAGAATCGCGTCGGCCTTCTTGTCCTCCTTGACCACCGGCGTCATGAGGTGCGGGATCTGCGCGTAGTCGCTCAACTCGACCTTCTTCGGGTCGATGAGGATCATCCGGCACTCGTCGGGCCGGCGCGTGAGCAAGAGGGACACGATGATGGTGTTCAGGCACACGGACTTACCGGTGCCGGTGCTACCGGCGATCAGCAGGTGCGGCATGGTCGCGAGGTCGTAGGCGAGGGGGCACCCCTCCACGTCCTTGCCGATGAAAAGCGGGAGCTTGAATTTGCTCACCTTCGGCGTCGGGGCGAGCGCCCCGACCAACTCTTTCAGTTGGACCGTTTGGCGGATCTCGTTGGGCACCTCAATGCCGACGGTGTTGCGCCCGGGCAGCGGCGCGACCACCCGCACGCTCGCCACCCGCAAGTTCAGCGCGAGGTCGTCGGCCAGTGTGGTGATCTTGTTCAGCCGGGTGCCGGTTTCGAGGCTGATCTCGTACTGCGTGATGACCGGCCCGGTGTGAATGCCGACCACCTTCACCGTCAATCCGAAGTCCTGGAACGTCTTCTCCAGCAGCACCGCCATCTCGCGCAGCTTCTGCTCGTGGTCATCGACCGGGAACGGCTCGGGGTCGTTCAGAAGCGACAGCGGGGGCAGTTCGTAATCGACGCACGAGGGCTGCTCCTCCAGCGACGGGACCGCGAATGACATCGACACCGGCTGCGAGTCGGCGTGAACGTGAATCGGGATGTTCTCGGGGCGGGCCGGTTCGGAGACGGGCTCCCCTTGTGCCGCCGGCGCGGGTTCGGGCGGAACGAGCGACCGCACCGGGGGCGGTGTCGTCGTCAGGTTCGGGATCGGTCCGCCCTTCGTAATCGGGATCGGCGGTGTCGCGAGAGGAGTTGGCGCAGCGGACGGCTTACGCGCCGGGATGGCCGTGTACGCGGCCTTTGCCAGTCTCGCGCCCGCCCGCGCGACCACCTTCAGCCCGGCGCCGATGCGGACGAGTACGATCTCCATCCCGTCGGCCACACGATCGTTGACCCACACCGCGCCGCCCCACACGGCGCCCAGGGCGGCCCGCGCCCACCGCGCGAGGAGCAACATGAGCCAGTCCGCGACGAGGAGCACGCTCGCGACGGCCGACAAACTGAAAATGACGAGTGCCCATACGGGCTCGGTGGCGTCTTCGAGGCCGAACCGTAGGTACGCGCCGACCGCCCCGCCCCGCCCCGCGACCGAGGGCGGAGCGAGCCCCTGCCCGAACCAATCAACACCCATCGCGGCCACTGTCGTCACCGCGCACCAGCCGAACACGCGCACCACGAGCCGCACCGGTGTGCGGTTGGCGACCAGGAGTGCCGTCACCGCGAACCAGCCGGCGAGCAGCACGAACGCCGCCCACCCGAGCGGTTCGAGCAGCAGAGCCGCGGCATCATCGCCCCAGGTCCCGAAGGCGTTCGGCCCGGCCTTCAGTGGGCGGGCCGTTCCGACCGCCGTCGCCAGCAAACCGCCCACCGCGAGCAGGGTGAGCACCAGGGCATCGACCCGCCAGGGGGACCGGGGCGGCTGAAGCGTTTGTTCGTCCTTTTCGGCCATCGGCTCGGCCCTTGATCCGCGCGAGTTGCACAACCCACATTGTCACGCGTAGGACGCAACCGCTGAACCCGACATCGCGCGCCACAGCCCGGGTTTTCGTGTTCACCCCGTCGCGCGGTCGGTACAACACGAACGGCCGGAACAACTGGAGCGGCTGTGAAGCAGCGTGTCGCTGCGGCAGGCCGCGGGGGGCAACTGTTGATGCTGCACGTCGCGCTGTGGGAGCCGGAGATTCCCCCTAACACCGGGAACATCGCGCGCCTGTGCGCGGCGACCAACACGCGGCTGCACCTGATCGGCAAACTCGGCTTTCGCCTCGACGACCGTGCCCTGAAACGCGCCGGGCTCGATTACTGGCACGCGGTCGATGTGGTGCGGCATGTGACGTTTGCGGACTTCGAGCGGGCGCTGACCGGGGACGTGAACGGTGACCTCTCCCCCGGCACTCTCACCGACGCGGGTAGAACCGTGGGCGCCCTTCCGCGCGTGTGGTGCGTGGAGACGCCGGCCGAGCGGCCGTACACGCAAGCCGCATTCGCCGACGGGGATTGCCTGCTGTTCGGGAGCGAGTCGAGCGGGCTTCCCCCGTCGGTGCGGGAACGCTATGCGGACCGGCTGGTCGGCATCCCGATGCCGGGCGGGGCGGTGCGCAGCCTCAACCTCGCGACGGCCGTCGGTATTGTGCTGTACGATGCGCTGCGTCGCCTGCACGGGTGGTAAAATCAGCCCCGGCTCGCCGAATTGCCCTCCGCTGCGCGGCCACCGACCGCGACACACGGGCCGCAACGCAGTTGGATAAATACTCGTCGAGTCGGGGCGAACGGTTCGAGGTGTTGATGTCTCGTGCGGTTGTTGCATTTTCGGGCGCGGAAGAACTGGCCCGGTACGTTCACACGGTGCTCTGCGACCGGGACGCGCTGGACCCCAACCAGTCGCCGCTGGTGCGCACACCCCTCAAGCGCGGCGCGCGGGTGTGCGGGCTGGTGTTCCACGTCGAAGGCCCCCGCCTCTTGCGCACCAGCGCCGTTTGGTCCGCCGACGACGCGCGCATCATCTTTTACGATTCGTCCGGTGTGCGCTTTCAGGACGTGACGCTGAGCGAAAGCCCGGCCTTGAGTGAGCCCGGCCCGCAGGGGCCGGGGGGCGGCTGATGCGGGCAACCCGTCGCACGGCGCGCCCGGTTCAGTCGTCGTCGTCTTTCTTCTTGTTGAACACGATCCGGCACCCGCCGGCGGCGCTCGACTCCGCGACCGCTGCGGGCTTGCCCGCGAGCGCCAGTTTCACCGCCTCCTCGACGTACTTCACCTTGGGCGCGCCGCCGGAGTTGTCGTCGAACGCGCCCATGTACGCCACCTTGCGGTCCTTCGTCAGAACGAAGCACTCGGGCGTGTACATCGCGCCGTAGGCCTGCGCGGACGCCTGCGACGGGTCGTAGAGGTAGGTGAACCCGAACTTCTTCTTGGCCGCCCGCTCCTTCATCGCGGGCAGCGCATCGACCTTCCCCGTGTTCACGTTGATCGCGACGAACCCGACCTTGCTGTCGGGCTTGTTGCACCGGGCCGCGAACTCCACGAGCCGCTCCTCGTAGCCCTCCGCGATGATGCAACTGTTGCAGGTGAACACCACCACCAGCACGTCCTTGTCTTTCCAGTCGGCGAAGGAGTGCTTTTTGCCGTCGGTCCCTTCGAGGTCCTTCCAGGTCGGCGCGGCGTCGCCGACGTTGAGCTTCTTGTTGAACTTGCCGGCGCCGGCCGGCGCCGGTGCCAGCAGGCCGGCAACGAAGGCGAGGACCAAGGCGGGAAGGAGCTTCATCGGTGTCCCTCTCGGGCCGTTCCGGCTCAGACCTTTTTGAGGTACGTGGTGCCGGTGTCCACGTGATCGAGCGTGACCGAGCGGCACAGCCCGACGAGTGCCGGGTCGGCGGCCGGTGCGTGGACCTCGCAGATGCCGAAGAACTGGTCCTGGAGAAAGCGAAGGATCTGCGACAGCAGGAGCTTTGCCAGCCCCAGCCGCCGCAGATCCGGTCGCACCTGGATGTCGAGCACGCCGGCCGACGGGAACCCCCAGCGCCAGCCGTACCCCTCCAGCTCCCACACCAGCGCCCGGGCCGCAATGAACCCGCTCGCCAGCTTGTCCACCATCCGGAACTCGACCGGGTCCAGCGTGCCCCACACGCACTCGTGCCACCAGCTCGGCACCCCGGCCGCCCGCATCACCTGCGTCTCGTACCGCTTCCGCAACATGCTGAACCGCGCGTCCGGGATCGACAGCGGGGCGTCCAGCTTCTTCTGGAACACCAGGGTTTGTTCGCCGGGCTCGTAGCCCATCTTCTTGAAGAACGGGTCGGCGGCGGGGTCGGAGGCGAGGAACCCGGGGCAGTTGGTCCCGCCGTACAGCCCGAACCCGAACGGGCAGTGCGGCCACACCGGGCCGGCCCGGAGCGTCGTCGCGCCCCGCGCCGTGAGGTACTCCTCGCACTTCTTGACCAGGGCCGCGCCGATCCCCCTGCGCATCACCGCGGGCCGGACCGCGACCGAGCAGATCACGCCGTGCGTGCGGTCCAGGGCGGTGAGGGCCTCGTTCGGGCCGAACCCCGCCAGGGCGTACCCGACGATCTTGTTGTCGGCCTCGTCGTCGACGGCCACGATCAGGCCGTCGTGGTCGAAGTGGGGCTTGGAGAAGATCCACCGCTCGAGCAGCGCCGGCGTGCGCAGCGGGAAGCTGCCGCGGGCCGTGTGCGACTCGTTCCACACGTCGGCGAGGGCCGGCGGGTCGGTGTTGCGAAAGCGGCGGAAGACGATCACAGACGACTCTCGCGGGCCGCCAGGGGGAGGAACGGCGGCGGTAAACAGATTACGGCATACTATAGGGGGAGTCGCGCCCCCGCAAGCCAGCGACCGGGCCTTTCGCCGCCCCTCCCGAAGCCAACGGAGCGCCCCATGTTTCGCTCGATCTGCGGCCCCGCGTTCGCACTCGTGCTCGCGCTCGCGGCGGCCGCCCGGGGCGCGGACTGGCCGCAACTGCACGGCCCGGCGCGCGACGGCCGGTCCGCGGAAACCGGGCTCAACTGGGACTGGGCGCCGGGCGGGCCGAAACCGGTATGGACGTTCGACGCCGGCCGCGGCTGGGCCGGCCCCGCGGTCAGCGGCGACAGCCTGATCCTGTTCCACCGCGTCGGCGACGACGAGGTCGTCGCGTGCCTCGACGCCGCGACCGGCAAAGAGAAGTGGGCCTCCAAGTACCCGACGAAGTACAAGGACGATTTCGGCTTCGACGACGGCCCGCGGGCCACGCCCACGGTCGCCGACGGGGTGGTGTACACGCTCGGGGCCGACGCCGACTTCACCGCGACCGAACTCGCCACCGGTAAGAAGCTCTGGGCGCGCAACCTGATGGCGGAGTACCGGCCGGCGAAGGGGTTTTTCGGGGTCGCGTGCTCGCCGCTGGTGCGGGACAAAAAGCTGTACGTGAACGTCGGCGCGAAGGGCGCGGGCGTCGTGTGCTTCGACGCGACGACCGGTAAAGAGGTGTGGAAATCGACCGACGACGGCGCGAGCTACTCGTCCCCGGTGCTCGGCGAGTTCGACGGCAAGCCCGCGGTGGTGTTCCTGACCCGCACCGGGTTGCGGGTGCTCGACCCGGCGAACGGGAAGTCGATGTACGACTTCCCGTGGCGCCCCCGCATCAGCAGCAGCGTGCAGGCCGCGAGCCCGGTCGTGTGGAAGGACGAGGTGTTCCTGACCGTGTCCTACGACACCGGCGGCGTGCTGGCCCAACTGAAGGGCGGCCAGGTGGAAGAGGTCTGGTCGAACGATAAGACGCTGTCGAGCCAGTACAACACGCCGGTCCGTGTCGGTAACTACTTGTACGGTACGCACGGCCGCTCGGACGCGGGCGCGGCGCTCCTGCGCTGCGTCGCGTGGAAGACCGGTGAGGTGAAGTGGAGCGAGCCGAAGTTCGGCGGCGCGTCGCTGATCGCCGTGGACGGCGGGCTGCTCGCGCTGAACGAGGGCGGCGAACTGGTCCGGTTCGACGCCACGCCCGACGGGTACAAGGAGCGCGCCCGCGCAACACTGCTCGCGAAGGGAACCCGCCCAGCCCCGGCCCTGGCGAACGGCCGGCTCTACGCCCGCGACAGCAAGCAGCTCGTGTGCGTGAGCCTGAAGAAGTGAGCGCCCCGCCGGCCGGGCCGCCCGCACATTCGGCATCGCTCCGCCGCTTTTCTCACGCGCCGCGCTTCCGGAAGTCCGAATCCGGCCCTGCGGCCGCGCCGGCACCGGTGCGCCGGCCGGATCGGGGCGGTTACGAGCGAAAGGCGAATTCATCGTAATCGTCTCCATGTCAAGGCCTTGCGTCGCGTCGGTGGGACCGGGCTGGGGTCGCCTGCGGTTCGCCCGGCCGCCGCGAACCCGGGCGCCGGGGCGGGATTCGTGGGTAGCGACCCGCCAGCGAATCGCCACCTCGTGACCAGTCAACCGCCAGCGAGCGTCCAGTTGGCGCCCCACCCGTCGCGGCCCCTCGTCCACGTGACCGGGCGGCTTTTTGCGGCCCGCGCGGGGCCGCACGCTTCGCAAGACCATTTTTGACAGGATCGACAGGATCAACAGGATTTAAAATCGGTCTGTCTTCATCCTGTTCATCCTGTTGATCCTGTCAAAAACGGCCTTCGCCCCCTCGCGCGTTCGTACCCCGCTCCCTGGCGGTTGCGGCTCGTCAAGAACAGCGACACGACCGCCGGTCACGTGAACGAGAGCGGGTGGCTTTTTGCGGCCCGGGCGGGGGCGCACGCGTGTGAAGGCCGTTTTTGACAGGATCGACAGGATCAACAGGATTTGAAATCGGTCGGTCTTCATCCTGTTCATCCTGTCGATCCTGTCAAAAACGGCCTTCGCGATCCCCATCGCGCGTATCCGCTCCGTCGTTGTGCGCCACGCGCATCCGAGACGCCGAGCGACCGCTCACGGAGTGAGCGGACCACACTCAGAACCAGCGCACCGTTCCGAGGTGCGAACTGAGGACGACCGGGAGCGGCGGAACGGTCGGCAGGGGCCGGCAGCAACAGCGCCCCCATCTATCTGATGGCACGGCGCCCGGGCTGCGATGAGCCGGGAGCGACACCGGCCGGGGCACGCGATCTGCTGACGGGGGCGCGTCCGCACCCAGCGCCTTGACCCGGCCCTTCGGACCCGCGACAGTAGTCTCGTTCTGCGTTCCCGTTCGGGAGACGAATTCATGCGACTCTGGATCTGTATCGCGGCCGTCGCGCTGGGCCTCGCCCCGGCGGCGGCCCGCGCCGACGAGGACACGGCGCGGGCGCTCAAGTCGCTCCGGGCCGTCGGGAAGGAAGGGAAAGGGAATGAGGACGCCGGCCCGGCGTGGAAGACCCTCGTGAGCCAGGGCGGCCCGGCGCTCTTCCTCGCACTCGGCGCCTTCGACGACGACAACGTCGCGGTCACCAACTGGCTCCGCACCGCCGTGGACGCCATCGCGGAAGGCGAGCACGCCGCCGGCCGCAAGCTCCCGGCGGACAAGCTCGAAGCGTTCGTCACGGACACCAAGAACGCCGCGACCGCCCGGCGCGCGGCCTACGAGTTGCTCGCGGCGCAAGACGAGACTGTGAAGGCCCGGCTGCTGCCCGGCTTCCTCAACGACAAGTCGCCCGACCTCCGGCGCGACGCCGTCGCCAACGAACTCGCCATTCTGGAAAAGGCCGCGAAGCCGTCCCTCAAGGCCAATCTGGAAAAGTTGTTCGCCCACGCGCGCGACAAGGATCAGGTGGACCTGCTGGCCAAGAAGATCGCGGACGCGGGCGGCAAGGTGAGCGTCACCGAGCACTTCGGGTTCGTGACGCACGTGGCGCTGGTCGGCCCGTTCGACAGCACCGGCGGAAAAGGGTTCGCGGTCGCGTACCCGCCGGAGGGCGCCCGGGACGCGAGCGGTAAGTTCCCCGGCAAGGGCGGCGCGGAGGTCAAGTGGCAGCCCGCCGACACGCGGGACAAGTACGGCACGTTCGACCTGAACACCCTGCTCGGGAAGCACAAGGACGCGGTCGCTTACGCGCAGGCCGTCGTCGTGGCCGGCGCCGAGACCCCGTGCGAGATCCGGGCGACCTGCGCCACCGCGACCCAGATCTTCCTGAACGGGAAGCTCTTGTGCGCGCACGAGGAGTACCACCACGGCGCCCCGTTCGACTCGCACGTCGGCAAGGGGACGCTGCGGAAGGGCGAGAACGTGCTCACCCTGAAGGTGTGCCAGAACAACCAGACGGAGCAGTGGGCACAAACCTGGGCGTTCCAGGTGCGCGTGTGCGACCCGACCGGCGGACCGCTCCCGCTGGAGCAGAAGGTGACCACCGACGGCCGGGAGCGGACGATCAAGCTCGGCTTCGTCCCCGAAGGCGGCGAAAAGAAGGAGGAGAAGAAGTGACCCGTTACCTTCTAACTTTTGCGCTCGCGTCCGCCCTCGCGCCCGCGCTGGCGGCGGCCGACTGGTCCCAGTTCAAGGGGCCGAACGCGACCGGCGTTTCGACCGAGAAGGGGCTCCCGGCGGAGTGGGGCAAGGACAAGGGCGTCGCGTGGCAGGCGAAGCTCCCGGCCCGCGGGGTGTCGTCGCCCGTGGTGGTTGCGGGGCGGGTGTACGTCACCTGTAGCTCCGGGGTCCGGGACGACCGGCTCCACGTCCTGTGCTTCGACGCGGGCACCGGCAAGCAGCTCTGGCACCGCCAGTTGCAAGCGACCGGCGGGACGGCGGCGCACCCGAAGTCGTGCATGGCCGCCAACACCCCGGTGGCCGACGCGGACGGCGTGTACGCGCTGTTCGCCACCGGCGACCTGGCCGCGTTCGACGCCGACGGCACCCTGCGCTGGTACCGCTCGCTGGTCGGCGACTACCCGACGATCACGAACCAGATCGGCATGGCGGCCTCGCCGATCCTGGTGGGGGACAAGCTGATCGTGCCGATGGACAACGCGGGCGAATCGTTCCTCGCGGCGGTGGACACGAAGTACGGCAAGAACGTCTGGAAGGCCGAGCGCCCGCGGGACAGCAACTGGACGACCCCCATCACGCGCGCCGTCGGGACCACCACCGAGGTGCTGTTCGACGGCCCGAGCGGCCTGACCGCCTACGACGCGGCGAGCGGCGACAAGCGCTGGTCGTCGAAGGCGTCGAAGGGGTCGATCCCGACCGGCACCCTCGACGGCGACACGCTGTACCTGCCGACCGGCGGGGTGAGCGCGTTCAAGCTCGGCGCGCAGGGCGTGGCGGAGAAGCCGGCCTGGACCTCGAAGGACGTTCAGTCCGGGATGCCGTCGCCGCTGGTGTACATGGGGCGGGTGTACGCGGTGACCGGTCAGGGGCTGGTGTCGTGCGCCGAAACGAAGACCGGGAAGACGCTGTACAAGGAGCGGCTGAAGGGCGCGTTCTCGGCGTCCCCGGTTGCGGCCGACGGGAAGGTGTACGTCCTGAACGAGACCGGCTCGTGCGCGGTGCTCGACGCCAAGGCGGACGGGTTCGAGGTGCTGGCGACCAACGACCTGCCGGGCGAGACGCTGGGCACGCCGGCGATCGCGGGCGGGCGGATCTTCATCCGCACCGACAAGGCGCTCTACGCCATCGGGAAGTAGGGTGAGCGAGCGCGTGTGACCCGCCGGTTGCTACACCTGTTTCAACCGGCGGGTCACCCGCGCCCGGCCTCATGACACAGGGCTTTCGAGACGAAGATCGGCTCGGAGAGGCACGGAACGAGTGCGGAGCCAGCAAAGGGGAGTCCGAACGGGGCCGCATCAACTTCCCCGAAATCGACTTCTCCAGCGGAATCGACGGTGGTGTGATCGCTTGAGGCGTTCCGGAGCGGAAGCCGTGCTCACCTTCGACGAGGCCGTCGCCGAGCTGGTTCGCCGCGACCCAGAAGCGGAAAGCCACCGGGGTTCATCCGTTACCGACCCAACCAACAATCAGCTCGCCTGCACCGCCATCACCGGATGAGCGATGCGTCCCGAATCAGCCGGCGGTGTCCGGTGCAGCGCCGGGTTCGGCCTCGGGTGTTTGCCGCGCCGTGACCTGCACCCAGTCCGAGTCCGAGCGACAGTCGTAGCCGAACACGACCGCAGACCCGTCGGCGAACTCCAACCGGGCCTCCGGCACCGGCCCCGCGGACCGGGCGACCCACTGCGACAGTGGCCGCCCGCGAACGCCAAGCTGCGAGGCCAGATCGATGTGCGGGTAACGCCACCGCGTGCCCTCGACGGTGAACTCTTCGTCGGTGCCCGGCAATGGAACCACGTCGATGAGCTCCGACTCCCACACCTCGGGGCCGTCGTTGAACCACCACCCCACCGACGTGCCATCGCTGAGCGACAGGAAGACGTAGCAAGCGCGACTGACGCAACGCTCACCGAGCCAGAACTCGCGGGCCACTAGGCCGGCGCACTTCCGGCCCGTGAGGTCTCGCACCGCTTGCGCCTCTCTTGCCGAACAACAAGCTCACCGGCCCGGCCGTGACACCCGCAACCGAAAGAGACGCGCGGTGAGCGCCGGGAATCGAACTACGTGGCCGGGTCCGGTGCAGCGCCGGGTTCGGCGGGCCGTTCTTGATCCTCACGCTAACTCATGAGAACTGACGCTCTCCCAACTCAAAAACGTATGGCCGCTAGCAAGGAATACACCCAGCAACTCGGCCAAATGTTGACGTTGCTGCGCCTCCGGCAGCCGGAACAGGCTCGCGGTGGCACCCTCCCAATTCAGCCAAACCAGCTTAACCTCGTTGGCGGCGCACCACTCGCGCTTGTGTTGGTCATTGGCCACCAGCGCGGTATTGTCGCCGTACACTTCCCGGAAGTGCTGTGGCCCTTGTACCTCAATGGCCAGTTTGAAGTCTGGCAACCACAAATCGAATTCCAGCGGCCGTCCCTTTCGGGACCGCAGTTGTGCCGGTCGATGGTTGGACGTGATTGTGATGTCAGGGAAGATCAGTTGCAAATGACGGCGAACAAGCTTCTCGGCGACCGACTTTCCTCCCGCCTTAACTTTACCATGCCGATAATCCGGCAGAAGACCTACCAAGTAAGCCCGAATCATCTCAACGACGCCTACTTCCCCACGTTTATTGTAGTCCGTGTATGCTCAGCTTGCACTTGTCCACTTGAGCGTGTCCAGAACACCAAGGGGCAAGTACTGGGGATACCGGAATTCGATAACGAGGTTTGAGGGTCTAATCCGTATGTTCAGGATGAGTGGCTCATCCTCGGTCTTCGCGGCGAACCCTATGAACCAAGAGTTGTCTTTGTACGAAGGCTCTTTGCAGTGAACTATCCAAACACGAAGATCGGGCAAATGAGCCAGAAGCGTTGCCGCCTTGAGCGCCGAGGCGCGGAGCGATTCTGTGTTCACGTGCTCTGCGAGTGGCCTCTGTGTCAGGTTAGGAGGTTCGTTAGTCGCCACCCGCAAGCCCTCTGGTTGCCGAACAGTGTTTAGTGTGCGAGGCTCCGCACACCAACACGGGACCTGAAACGCCCCCGCGCCACGCACGCCGGGACCGAACTCGTTCGCCGGGATGCCGTTACCGCCCGCCCGCCGCCTTCACAAGATGCGCAATAAGGGTAACGGGTCCGTGCGAGGAACGTAGCCCTTCCACGCCCGGGCTCAACCTTCCCTTGCCGAACCGAGGATTGGTTTGCGCTGATGAGAACCTGCTCATTGCGCCCCGCGCAAACTAACACCAGTCGCACTGTACCCGCGCCTCCGGCCGAACTCAATACCCGCACGTCACTTTCACGTCTCCCGAGCTCGCGAGCGCGCCCGTATTCGTTTGCACGGCGCGCAAACGAATACGCTAACAGCGATTGTGCGCGGCCACCGTGCGCCCAGACGGCTCGTCAATATCTCATCATTGCGGGCCGCGAAAAAAGGCGGCTTGTCGGCCGCCGAACCAGTATTTCGGAAGCGCGCAAGGTCGCGTCTACCGACTGATTCCCGGCGGTGACGTGTTCGTATCGACCGATGACCGGAGAAGGATGTACGTCTACCTCAACGACGGCGGCATCTACGCCGGGGACAAGGACGGGCCGGAATACGCCGACTGTTGAACCCGTTTGACGACTGGGGCTGCAACTCCCGTTTGAATCGCTAGCCACCATCGGGCAACGACGGCGAGTGGGGCGACACACTCGTTCCGTCGCCATCACGCAGCCGCGATTCAGCAGCGGCGGCGGGCCACCAAACGGGCGCTGGCGTTCGGCCCGGACGGTCGGCGGCTCGTCACCGGCTCGGCCGACAAGACCGCGAAAGTCTGGAAACTGAAAGAGTGACCGGCGGCCGACCCGGTTCGGACCTTCGGACGAGATCGCACCCCGTCGGCCGGGCCATCGCACTCGATCAACCGCCTCTCGGCGTCAAAACCCTTTGAGTCTGATCGAACGCGCGGCGTCGGCCCGTCCAGGTCTGGCACCCGGCCGGGCGTCATTTCGCTTGGCGCGGCCCGGCTGGTGAGGTCTAATTCGCACCGTTGCACGAGGCGATACGGAGCGGATGATGGGCGTGCGGGTGAGCGTGTCGGCGCGGCTTCTAACCTGGCCCCAGCAGTGTGCGTGCTGCCTCGGCCCCCCGGACCAAAACTACCGAGCCGTTTTCACTCGCTTTACAGGGCAACGCGTGGTCCGGGCCAACGAGCGCTGGTGGGACGTACCGTACTGCGACGCCTGCCTCGGTCACGCCGAAGCGCACGAACGGGCCCGGGCGGTCAACGCCGGGCCGGCCAACCTTGTGTTGGGGCTCGGCGTCGGTAGCGGGGTGCTGCTCACCCTCTCGGGAATGATGTGCGGCTTGCCTGGGGTGTTCGCACCGGGCGAGCTCCGCAACCGCGCGACCGTAGCCGTCATGACCGTCGGGATGCTAGTCATCGGGCTCGGGTTACTCATCGGCGGGGTGCGGTGGTACCAGAACCTTCACGCGGCCGCGGTTCAGCGGCAGCGGCGGGCCACCAAACGGGCGCGGGCGCTGGCCTCGGCGCGGTGCTGCGGGTTGCCCATCGCGGTCGTGTACGAGGGGTGGCACGGGAGCGTACACACGTTCTGGTTCGCCAACACCGACTTCGCGGCCGCGTTCGCCCGGGCGAACGCGGCCAAGGTGGTCCGGCCCTGACGGCCGGCAGAACCGTGACGGACCGCCGACCGCCCGCGACTGCCCGCCGCGGCGACGTGTGAATATACTCGTCCGAGGCAAACACCGCTCAAGAGCCGTTCGGGGGTCGCTCGTGGCCGAACAAATCCCGTTCAGTGATGTCGCCCTGGCGACCAACCCGGAGCCACGGTGCCCGTGCGTGCTGCTCATCGACACCTCCGGGTCGATGGCGGAAGTGGTGAGCGGCACCGGCCGCGACCTGGGACGCACCGCCCAGGTTGACGGGAAGACGTACCGGGTCGTTTCCGGCGGCACGACCCGCATCGATTTGGTCAACGAGGGCCTGCGCGCGTACCAGACGGACGTGACCAACGACCCGCTCGCGGCCCAGCGCGTCGAGGTGTCCGTCGTCACGTTCGGCGACACGGTCCGGACCGTCACCCCGTTCGTAACGACATCGCAGTTCACCCCGCCCGTTCTGACCGCGAACGGCGAAACGCCGATGGGCGCGGCGATCCTGAAAGCGATCGACGCGGTCACCGAGCGGAAGCGCGAGTACCGGCAGAACGGGCTCCACTTCTACCGCCCGTGGATCTTCTTGATCACCGACGGCGAGCCCACCGACGCGTGGGAGGCCGCGGCGGCCCGCGTGCGCGAGGGGGAAGAAAAGAAGCAGTTCGCGTTCTTCGCCGTGGGCGTGGAGGGGGCGAACATGGACCGGCTGAAGCAGATCTCCGTTCGCCACCCGTTGCACCTCAAGGGGTACAGCTTCAAAGAGATGTTCCTCTGGCTGTCGCAGTCGCAGCGGAGCGTGTCCCACTCCAACCCGGGCCAGGAGGAGCAGGTCAAACTGGCGCCGCCGGCTGGGTGGGCCAGCCTGTGACCGACCCGATTTGGCGGACCCTCGGCGAAAGCGTCCCCGGCACCTCCCACACGGCCCGGAGCGTTCCCTGTCAGGATGCGTTCCGGGTCTGCTCCTACGGTCCGGGCGGCGACTGGCTGCTCGCGGCCGTGGCCGACGGCGCGGGCAGCGCATCCCGGTCCGACGTGGGGGCCGAACTGGTGTGCGACGAGTTCGTGCGCCTCGTGACGCGGGCGGCGCCCGCCGACCTGTGCGCGCCGGCGGCGCTCGTCGATCTGTTTGCTGCCGTCCGCTCAACCGTACTGGCCCGGGCCGACGCCCTGGGGGTGCCGCCGCGGGAACTGGCCTCGACGGCCCTCCTGGCACTGGTCGGCCCGGAGACCGCGGCGTTCGCGCAGCTCGGCGACGGGGCGATCGTGTGCGGGGCGGGCGACGGGTACCGCGTCGTGTTCTGGCCCGAACCGGCGGAGTACGCCAACGCCACCGACTTCCTGACCGACGACGGGTTCGCCGGCGCGATCCGGACCGAGGTGGTCGCGGACCGGGTGACCGAACTCGCCGCACTGACGGACGGGCTCCAGCGCCTGGCACTGGATTTCGCCGCCCGCGCCCCGCACGCCGGATTCTTCACACCGCTGTTCCGGCGGCTCCGGACCGAGCCCGACACCGAAGCCCTGTTCGAGCCGTTGCGTCAGTTCCTCAACTCCCCCCGTGTGAACGAGCGTACCGACGACGACAAGACGCTCGTACTAGCCGCCCGCCGCCCATGACCCCACCCGCACTGATCGACGCCCAGGGGCGCCCGTTCCCGCTCGCCGCGCACCTCGCGTCGGGCGGCGAGGGGGCCGTGTTCGCTCTCCCCAACGACCCCGCCCAGGTCGCGAAAGTGTACCTCAAACCGGGCGACCCGCAGCGGGGCGAGAAGCTGGCCGCAATGGTCGCGCTCGTCAGCCCGGCGCTCAAGCAGATGACCGCGTGGCCGACCGCGGTGCTGTTCGACGCCCGGACCCGCGCCGCGGCCGGGTTCGTCATGCCGCGCGTGTCGAACGGCCACCCGGTCCAGCAGCTCTACAACCCGGTCATGCGGCTCAAGGCGTTCCCGCGCGCCGGCTGGACCTTTCAGGTCGCCGCCGCGCGGAACCTGGCCGCCGCGTTCGACGAGGTGCACAAGGCCGGGTGCCTGGTGTGCGACGTGAACCAGAGCAACGCGCTGGTGCTGCCGGACGCCCGCGTCGGGCTGATCGACTGCGATTCGTTCCAGGTGCGGGCCGGCGGCAAGTCGTACCTGTGCGACGTGGGCACCCCGCACTACACCCCGCCGGAGTTGCAGGGGCAGCACCTGCGCGGGCTGGTGCGGACCGAGAACCACGACCGGTTCGGGCTGGCGGTGCTGATCTACCAGCTCCTGTTCGTCGGCCGGCACCCCTACGCCGGGGTGTACACCGGGCCGGGCGACCCGTCGTTCGAGGAGCTGATCGCCGGGTTCAAGTTCGCCCAGGGGCCGCGCGCGCAGACCTGGGGAATGGCGCCGCCGCCGCACACGCCGACCTTCGCCGACATCCCGCCCGACCTCGGGACCCTGTTCTGCCGGGCGTTCGAGCGCGGGAGCGAGGCCGGGGGGCGCCCCCGCGCCGCCGAGTGGGTGCCCGCACTCCAGGCCCTCGAACAGGAATCCGTCTTCTGCGCGGCCGACCCGGGGCACCGGTACTGGCGCGGGGCCGCTGGCGGGTGCGTGTGGTGCCGGCTGGCGGCCCGGGGCGGCCCGGAGTACTTCTTCGGCGCCGGCGGCACTTCGGGCACCTTCGAGGTCGATGAGGAGAAGTTGCGGGACGTGCTGGAGCGGCTGGGCCGCACCCGGCCGGCCGAGTTCCGCTGCGACCGCGCCCGGTTCGCCCCGCCGGCCGCGCCCGAGCCGGACCCGCTACCGGAGGGGCTCGACGAGCACCGGAACGTGACGTGGATCGTCGGCGGCGCGGCGGCACTGTGCGCCCTGGCGATGCCGCTGGGGCTGGTCCGCGGGTTCATCTGCGTTATCGCCCTTCTGGGGGCGCTGGCGTTCGGCGGGTGGCTGGCGGTGCTGGTCGCGCGGTCGCCGTGGCGGCAGGAGTACCGCCGCCGCCGCGCGGCGTACCGGCACGCGAGCGACGACCTCGCCGACCTCGAAGACAAGTGGCGCCGGCGGGTCCGCGCGTACCAGCGCGACCACGCGGACAGTGACCGCCGCGTCCGGCGCCTCGTCGACGAGTGCCGCGCCCTGGCGTCGCAGTACCAAGAGGAGGTGCGGCAACTGGCCGCGCACGCGGAAGCGGCGGCGCTCCGCCGGCACCTCCAGCTCCACCCGCTCGCGGACGCGGAAATCCCGAAGATCGGGGCGGGGCGCAAGCAAACCCTGGCCGCCGCCGGGATCGTGACGGCGGCCGACGTGGAGTGGGACCGGGTGCGCGGGATCAAAGGGTTCGGCGACGCCCTGACGAACAACGTTATGGCCTGGAAGAACGAGGTGCTGCGGGCGTTCCGGTTCGACCCGCGGGGCGCCACGTCCCCGGCCGAGCAGCAAGCCCTGGTCGTGAAGTACCGCGCGCGGCAGCAGCAGGCCCTGGCCGAGCTGGAGCGGCGGCTCGGCGAACTCGGGGCGCTCGCCCCGGCCTGCCGGCAGGCGGTCGAGAAGTTGGCGCCCGGCCTGGCCCGGGCGGTCGCGGCGTTCGATCAGGCGCGAGCCAACTTCCGGGCCGTCGGCGCCCGCTGACGGCCCGCCTCAAAATAGCGCCCCGCGCGCCGGGGCGTTGTCGCCCCGCAACAACATTTCAACCACAGCGGAGGTGCCGCGCCCGGAAACCGGCCAACCGGCTTGGCCTGTCGCAGCCATGTTATAGAGTTGGAACCCAGAACTGTGTCTGACCGGGACCCGCACGGCATGCAACACTTTTGGCTCTCCCTGTTCGACACGTCCGACTTCCCGGCCCGGTGGCGGTGCGGGAACTGGGACGCGCCGCTGGGCTGGCTGCACATCCTGTCCGACCTGGGCGTGTGGTCCGCGTACCTGGCCATCCCGATCGCCCTGGTGCTGTTCGCGCGGCGCCGCAAGGACGTCCCGTTCCGCAACCTGTTCTGGCTGTTCAGCGCGTTCATCCTCCTGTGCGGCACCACGCACCTGATCGAGGCCATCATCTTCTGGTGGCCCGCGTACCGGCTGGCCGGGCTCGTCAAGCTCGCCACCGCCGTGGTGTCGTGGACCACCGTACTGTCGCTGCTGCCGGTGATCCCGAAGGCGTTCGCGATGCGCTCCCCGGAGGAGCTGGAGCGCGAGGTGGCCGAGCGGCGCCGGGTCGAGGCCGAGCTGCGGGCCAGCGAGGAGCGGTTCCGGGCGGCGATGAACGGCAGCCTCGACGCCGTGTTCTTCCTGACCGCCGTCCGCCGGCCCGACGGGCTGATTACGGACTTCACGTTCGACGACCTGAACCCGGCCGGCGAACACCTGGTGGCGCGGACCCGCGCCGAAACCGTCGGGCAGCGGCTGTGCGAGATGCTCCCCGTCAACCGCACCGGCGGGTTCTGTGACCGGTACGCCCGGGTGGTGGTCACCCGGGAGCCGCTCGAAGAGGAGTTCCCGTTTCAGACGCCGGAGGGCGCGGCGGTGTGGCTCCAGCACCAGGTGGTGCCGCTCGGGGACGGGATCGTCATCACGTCCCGCGACATCACCGCGCGGAAGCAGGCCGAGCTGGAGCTGCGGGCGAGCGAGGAGCGGCTGCGGTCGGTGGTGGAGTCCGCGACGGACGCGATCATCACCACCGACCGGCACGGGCTCGTGGTCGGGTGGAACCGCGGCGCCGAGCGCGTGTTCGGGTGCCCGGCCGACGCCGCCGCGGGCTCGGACATCACCCGGATCATCCCGGCCCGGTACCGGGCGGCGCACGCCGGGCGGCTCGCCGAGTACCGGTCCGGGCAGCCGTCGTCGGTGGTCGGGCGGGTGGTGGCGGTGGACGCGCTCCGCCGGGACGGGACCGAGTTTCCGGCCGAGCTGACGGTCACCGCGTGGGAGGCGGGCGGGGAGACGTTCTTCACCAGCATCGTCCGGGACGTGACCGCGTCGCGCCGGGCGGCCGAGGCGGTGGCCCGGTCCGAGCGGTACTACCGCACCCTGTTCGAGCACGCGCACGACCCGGTCCTGGTGTTCGACCCGGACGGCGAGCGGGTGCTCGACGTGAACCCCGCCGCGTGCCGGGTGTACGGCCTGTCCCGCGAGGAGTTCGTCGGGCGGTCGCTGGCCGACCTGTCGGCGGACCCCGCGGGGGGGCTCGCGCACGTCGCGGCGGCGACCGACGGGCGCGAGGTGTACCAGTTCGAGACGGTCCAGTTCCGCCGCGACGGGGCGCGCCTGGAGCTGGAGGTGAACGCGTCGGTGGTGGAGTTCGACGGCCGCCCGGCCGTGCTGAGCGTGAACCGGGACGTGACCGAGCGGAACCGGGCCGAGGCCCGCCGGGCCGAGCGCGAGCGGGCCGCGGCGATGCGGGCCGGGGTGGCCGCGGCGGTGGCCCGCGGGGGCGACAAGCCGGAGGTGCTGCGGGCGTGCTGCGCGGCCGTGGCCGACGAGCTCGGCGCGGCGCTGGTGCGCGTGTGGGTCCTGCCCGAAGACGGCGCGGTGCTGGAGCTGCGGGCCAGCGCCGGGCTGACCGCGTCCACCGACGGCCCGTACTCCCGGATCGCGGTCGGCCGGTTGCTGGTCGGGCGCATCGCGGAGGAGCGGAAGCCGTACTGGACCAACGCGGTCGCCGACGACCCGCTCACGGGCGAGCCGGAGCGGGTGCGGGGCGCCGGGCTGGTCGGGTTCGCCGGGCACCCGCTGCTGGTCGAGGGGCGGCTGATCGGGGTGCTCGCCATGTTCACCCGCGCCCCGCTCGGCGCCCCGGCGCGCGACGCCCTGGGGGGCGCCGCGGACCTGATCGCCCAGTTCGTCGAGCGGCGCCGCGCCGAGGAGGGGATGCGGCTCCGCGACCGGGCCCTGGCGGCGTTCCCCCAGGGCGTCGCGATCGCCGACGCCACCCGGCCGGACCACCCCCTGGTGTACGTGAACCCCGGGTTCGAGCGGATCACCGGCTACCCCGCCGCCGAGGCGCTGGGCCGCAACTGCCGGTTCCTTCAGGGCAAGGGCACCGACCCGAGCGCGGTGGCGGCCGTCCGCGCGGCGCTGCGGGACGGGCGGCCCGCGCTGGTCGAGTTGCTCAACTACCGCAAGGACGGCAAGCCGTTCTGGAACGCGCTGACGGTGGCCCCGGTCCGCGACGAGGCGGGCGCCCTGACCCACTTCGTCGCGATCCAGACCGACGTGAGCCCGCTCAAGCAGTTGGAGGCCCAGCTCCTCCAGTCCCAGAAGATGGAGGCGGTGGGGCAGCTGGCGGGCGGGGTGGCGCACGACTTCAACAACCTGCTCACCGTGATCCTGGGGTTCGGCGGGATGCTCGGCGACCGGCTGGCCGGGCGGGACCGGACCCTGATCAACGAGATCGTTAAGGCCGGCGAGCGGGCCGCCGGGCTCACCCGGCAGCTGCTCGCGTTCAGCCGCCAGGAGGTGATCCAGCCGCGCCCGCTGTCGCTCAACGTGGTGGTGGCCGAGGCCGAGCGGCTGCTGCGCCGGCTGATCGGCGAGGACATCGAGCTGGCGACGGTGGCGGCCCCGGACCTGGCGCAGGTGGTGGCCGACCCCGGGCAGGCGGAACAGGTGCTGATGAACCTGGTGGTGAACGCCCGCGACGCGATGCCCACCGGCGGCCGGCTCACCGTCGAGACCCGCAACGTCGAGCGGGACGGGGCGCGACACGTGCTGCTGTCCGTGACCGACACGGGGTGCGGGATGTCCGACGAGGTGAAGTCGCGGCTGTTCGAGCCGTTCTTCACCACCAAGGGGGCGGGCCGGGGCACCGGGCTGGGGCTCGCCGTGGTTCACGGCGTGGTCGAGCAGGCGGGCGGGCGCATCGAAGTGGACTCCGCCGTCGGCCGCGGAACCACGTTCCGGGTGTACTTCCCGGCCGCCGGCGGCGGCCCGGGGTCTTCGGGCGTCGCGGCGCCGCTGCCGGCGGTCCCGGACGGCACGGAAACGGTTCTGCTGGTCGAAGACGACGCGGAGGTGCGGGCGCTGGCCCGCGAGGTGCTGCGCGAGCGCGGGTACACGGTGCTCGAAGCGCCCGGCGCGGGCGAAGCCCTCCAGACGGCCGCGGCCCACCGCGGGCCGCTCCCGCTGCTGGTCACCGACGTGGTGATGCCGGGGATGGGCGGGCGGCAACTGGCCGAGGCGCTCCAGTGGTCGCGGCCCGGGCTCCGGGTGCTGTACGTGTCGGGGTACACCGACGACGCGGTCGTGCGGCACGGGGTGCGGTCGGCCGAGGTGGCGTTCCTCCAGAAGCCGTTCACGGCCGCGGCGCTGGCCCGCAAGGTCCGCGCGGTGCTCGACGGGTGACGCACGGCCGGTGGGAGACCAAGCTCGTTCAATTTGGAAAGGCGCGACGGTGGCTCACGTTCTTTTGATCGACGACGACCCGCAGGTGCTGTTCCTGTTGCGCTGGGTGCTCGAAGAGAGCGGGCACCAGGTGGCGGAGGCGCCGAACGGGCGGGCCGGGGTCCAGGCGTACACGCGGGGCGCGACCGATGTGGTCATCTGCGACCAGTTCATGCCCGTGCTCGACGGCCTGGAGACGATCCGGCAGTTGCGCGCCCTGGATCCCGCGGCGGTGGTGGTCGCCATGACAGGCGAGTCGCTGCGCGGGGGGAGCGCGTTCCCCGCGGCGGCGCGGGCGGCCGGGGCGGCGGCGGTGCTGTCCAAGCCGTTCGAGCCGGCCGCGCTCCTGAGCCTCGTCGGGGAGCTGCTCGCCAGCCCCGCCGGACGCTGACACGCACGACGGTGCGTCCGTGGGGGACGCGGGGCCGTTCGCCGTCACCACGCGGCGGGCAGCTCTTCCTTCCCGCCAGCGGTGGCGAGCGCCTCCAGCACCTCGGGCGCCGTCGCGCGGGTGAGCGACCGCACCGACCCGTCGGCCAGCGCCGCGGTGCAGGTGTGCAGCCGCTCGCCGGTCAACACCGGGCCGCCGTTGTGCAGCCCGCCGAACGGCCGCCCGGGGCCGATGTATGGCGCCGCTCTGGGCTCGAACGCGCGCACGGTCGCCCGCCCGCCGAAGGCCCAGTGCCCGGGCTCGTTCGCGGTCTCGATGAGGAGCAGCGTGTTGGAGGTGCCGTCGGGGAAACCGTCCTTCAGCGAGGTGCGCCGGTCGTAGCCGAACACGCCCGCTCGTGGGTGCTCCGGAGGCAGTTCGGCCGCATCGGCGCCAACACCCGCAACGCCGACGTAGTGCGTGAGCGGGGTCGGCGACTTCCAGTGCTCGCCGTTTTCATCACGCACGTACTCACCAGATGATGGGCAAATGAGGTGGCGGAACCGGGCGCTGACGGCAGCTCCGTTTCGCGGATCGCCCGGCCCACAAGTCGGATCGCTTCGTCTAACGACGCCGGGTTCGTCGAGGTCGCTCCACTGCGCCAGCACCGCGAGGTACCAACTCCACCGCCGTTCGGGTGGAAGGCTGGCGTCAGTACGCGTGCCTTGCGGAAACGACCCGCCGGCCGAATCGGCGCACATGTGGAGCGCGAGCGCCAACTGCTTGAAATGGCTCTGGCAGGTCATCCGCGCCGCTGCTTCCCGCACCTTCTGAACGGCCGGGAACAGCAACCCGGCGCACGCCAGTACGCACAGGGCCGCGACAGCCACTAACACCCGACGGCGTGACACGTCGCGGCCCTCGCGGGGTTACTTGCGGCTCTTCGGGTGGCGGAACGCGATCCACCCGCCGTTCTGCTTGCTGCTCTCCACGCACTTCGTGATGAACAGCATACCCTCCACGCCGTCGTAGACGTTCGGGTAAACCGTGTTGACGGTCTCGAACGACTCGCCCGCGGCACGCTTCACCATCGCGTCGTAGGCGGTGCCGTAGACGTTCGCGAACGCCTCGAAGAACGCCTCGGGGTGGCCGCTCGGCAGGCGCACGCTCGCGCCGTGCGCGGCGCCGAGGTACGGGCCGCCGTTGCGGGTGTACAGCTTGTGCGGCTCGCCGTTCTTGCGCACCAGCAGCTTGTTCGGCTCCTCCTGGTGCCACTCGAGCGCGCCCTTCGTGCCGTCCACCTCGATGAAGAGGTCGTTCTCGCGGCCGTGCGAGATCTGGCTGGCGGTGACGGTCGCCAGCGCGCCGTTCTCGAACCGGACCAGCGCGACGCCGTAGTCGTCGAGGGCGCGGCCGTCGGCGAAGATCTTGAGGCTGCACGAGATCTCGGTCGGCAGCAGCCCGGTGATGAACCGGCCGAGGTTGTAGGCGTGGGTGCCGATGTCGCCGAAGCACCCGGCGATCCCGCTCTTGCTGGGGTCGGTGCGCCACGCCGCCTGCTTCTGCCCGCCCGTCTCCAGCCGGTCGCGGAGCCAGCCCTGGATGTAGTTCGAGCGGATCGCGTTGATCTCGCCGAGCTCGCCGCCGAGCACCATCTCGCGGGCCTGCCGCACCAGCGGGTAGCCGGTGTAGTTGTGCGTCACCGCGAACACCGCGCCGGACTTCTCGACCACCTTCAGCAGCTCTTCCGCCTGGGCCAGGTCGAAGGTGAGGGGCTTGTCGCAGACGACGTTGAACCCGGCCTCGACGAACGTCTTGGCGATCTCGAAGTGCGTGTGGTTCGGCGTCGCGACGGAAACGAAATCGACCTTGTCGGCCCGCTTGGCCTCGGCCTCGGCCATCTCCTTGTAGGAGGTGTAGGCGCGTTCGGCCGGGATGTCGTAATCGCTCGCGGACGCCTTCGCGCGGGCCGGGTCGCTGGACAGCGCGCCGGCGACGAGGGCCGCGCGGTTGTCGAGCACGGCCGCGGTGGCGTGGACGCGGCCGATGAAGGAGCCCTGCCCGCCGCCGATGAGGCCCATGCGGAGCTTGCGGTTGAGTGATCCGTTGGTCGGCACGTGTGAACCCCGGAAGAGGAAGGAGGGAGTAGCGTGCCGGAGATTGTAAGGACGGCGTGCGCGCCGTCAGCCCCCCGATTCGGCCCGGACGGCGGGAGAACGCGCGGGACCGTTGGCGCGCGGAACCGGCGGGCCGCATCGGCGACACCCCGCCGGCGCCCCCGGCTGTGTAGCAGAACGGCCGCGGGAGTGCTCCCGCGGCCGTTCTGATGGCGCTGTTGAACGGCGCCCGTCAGGGCAAATCGATGTCGAGGCGCGTGTCGCCGCTCACCGCCCCCGACAGGCCAGACTTGAGCGGGTCCGTGTACTTGTCCGGTAGCTCAACCCAACTGCCCGCGCCGGCCGTCCCTGGCCCCTCCCGCGGGGCCTCACTCAGGGCGGCGGCGGCGCCGCGCCCGCCGCGCCCGGCCCCGGACGGGTTGGGGCTGGTGACCCCGATCTTGACGGACCCGCCCGGAACCCCCGGGATCGAGTACGAGCCGTCCGAAGCGATCTGGGCCGCGTAGGGCAGGTCGTCGCTCGCGATCAGGGTCACGCTCCCCGACGTGACGGGCTTCCCTTTGTGCGTTACCCTCCCGCTCACCACCCCCTTGGCCGGCGAGCACCCGCTCAGCACGAGCGAGAAGGCGACGAGCGAGGCCGCTCCCCAAAAACAACGTGCGCTCATGTGTGGCTCCTGGCTGTGGCGTGTGTCGGGTCAGTCCCCGGAGACGACCTCGCCGCCGTCCCGGCTGGCCATTTGCGGGAGGACCGTGGTGCCGGCCGCGTACGCGAAGTACCGCACCGACCCGTCGCCCAGCAGCCAGTTCCCGCCGCCCGTGTGCAGGCTCCAGAAGTGCATCACGGCGCACTTGTTGGTGATCACATCAGGGGAGAAGTACGCCGGGGCGGGACACCCCGAGACGATAGACGTCTCCCGGTTCGGGTTCGCCAGCACGGTGTTGAAATCGGACCCGCGCCACGAACCCCAGGCCAGGGTGCTCATCGGCGGCCGCTCGCCGACCATAGTAGTGTTGCTCAAGCCGTCCGTGACCGAAGCGATTTTGGGCGGCGCTTGAGTCTGGGACGACCAACTGTACACGGCGAAGATGCCGTTACGGGCGTTGCTCCCGTAGTAGCCGGACTCGGACCACTCGTCGTTCCCGCTCACGCCCACGTAACTGGTTAGCGCGCGGGCCGGGGTGTACTGGGTGGCGAGTTGGCTCACCAACGGATCGCTCGGGCACTCGAAGATCGACACCCGGTTGCCCCCGATCGTGTTCACCTGTGAGGCGATGTTGCCCGTGGACGTGAGCCCGGTCAGCGAACTGGGCAAGTTCTGCTGCTCGATGTACGGCAGCACCCGCATGAGCCACCCGCCGGTGCTCTCGGTGGTCGCCGGCAGGATGTTCCACGAGTACACGGTGTAGCTGCCCCAGTTGTTCAACGTCGGGTGCTTCGGACGCCCCGAGGGGAACACCTGGTTCGAGTCGTGGTACCCGTGCACCGCCAGCCCGAGCTGCTTGAGGTTGTTCTGGCACTTCATGCGCGCGGCCGCCTCCCGCACCTTCTGCACGGCCGGCAGCAGCAGCCCAATCAGGATCGCAATAATCGCAATGACGACGAGCAACTCGATGAGCGTAAACGCCAACCGACGAGAGCGAGCAAACAATAACATGCAGACCTCCACGAGTCGTGAGGCGGTAGGGGTAATGAGATAAAACTAGAGAAGCCAACCGTCCGCCGAATCAACGAGTCCAAAACTAGTGCGAGTAGCAAATTCACAAACTTCTCATGCACAAGTTGTGCCAAGGCCCTGCCAGCAGCGATAATGGCGTGCTTAACATATTGCTGGTTAAGTCCTTATAGCATGATGTCTGTGAGTGCCGGAGCCGTTTGTGTCTCTGTCTGCTTTTATGTCAGGCTAATCTGCCCGCTTTCGTTGCACCACTTCACCTGTGTTCAAACGAAAAATTGCGACACCATGAGGCTGCTGAACACAGGATCGCAATAACGGCGAGTTGCATACGAGAGACGGCCTCCAGACCGGTACCGAACCCGCCCGCGCGCAGCCGGTAGGCGGCACGTTGTGGGGCGGTCAACAGCTCCCAATCGCGGTCGGACAGAACCGCCAACCGGTCGGCCGGGGCGGCGGGCTCTTCGTACACGTGGAACATCTCAGGCGCCCCTTTCAGCCGCAGCGGGCGAAGAAAATAGCCACCCGGGGCGCCCGCCTCCCGGACTGGCGCTCCCGGGTGTCATCCGGTGGGTTGCCGGCCCGGGCGCGTGCCCACACCGCTTCTCCTTCGGTGTGAGTGTTCGCCCGGTCGCGTCTCACTGGTACGACGGGCTCGTCTTCCGACGCCTGTCGTGTGGTTATTATGAACGCGAGGTGGCGCGAATCAATCCTAATAAGTCACTAAACGGATTGCGAAAGTGTACTTTGTCATCTCGGTTGAGAGCGCGAAGCGTTTGCTCCCCCTGCATCGGATTGATCATGAGTTCCATGCGGAACTCCGGGATTAAGAAGATGGGAGTAGCGTGCCAGAGATGGCAAGGGCGGCGTGGGCGCCGTCAGACCCCCGATTCGGCCCAGATGACGGCGCCCAGCGTCAGAGCGATGGCGCCAACAGCTCCGACGGCCGCGCCGGTCTGTCCGGCAATCAGGTACCCGACGGCGCCGCAGGCAAGCACGAACGGAAACACGAACACGAACGGAATGACGGCTAACCCCAGCCAGCCGGTATCGGAGACGCCTTCCAAAATCTGCCGCGTGAGCGCACGTTGCGTTTGCGGCGGGGACGGGTCGGTGTTCGGTTTCGGCGCGCCGCCTTGCGCGGTTCCGCACTGCGGGCAGACCGCGATGCGGTTCTCGATGGGCGCTCGGCACTGACGACAGGGACGCATATTTTCCGGTTCAATCGGGAATTGTGAGCGCTTCGAGGCCGATGGGGGCCACTCCCGTTTGAAATGCTTCGCGGTGTTCGGGGACACCGAGTTCCATCCGGAAGTAGACCCATTCACCCGGTCGACGAATCGCCATCAGGCACCCGCCGGCAACTTGGTCCGAGAATCCCCAGGTGATATGCGCGCCGCGGTCATTTATCCACCCCTCCAATTCGGCGTACAGCAGTCCACTTGAATCGTCGTCCCGGAGCCTCCGAACGATGTCGTTGACCACATCCATGTTTGCTTCAGGCGCACTGGTTGAGCACTTGAACTTGTAAACCGTCCGCACTCGCGTGAGGTACTCCTCGGCCCAGCGCGCGTTCACCTCGGGCTTACCAACAGCGAGCCACGATTGAAAGAACTCCAGATCGTCGCTCCATCGGCCCCCATCGCCCCCCGCGGAGTAGCGCATAAAATTAAACCACCACCAGCCGTCCGGACCTTTGACGGTTATCTCTTCCCAACTCTCGGGCGCTCCTGCCGTCAGTTCAGCCCGGAGGTCGTCACGGAGCTCGGCCACGTACTTGATCCACTCCTTAGCCGGCAGCGATTGCTCAGCCGTTGTCACGAACCACATGTTATACGGCATCGTCTGACTCCGGTTGCTGCCTTTTGACCTTTGCCCACTCCTCGCGCAGTTTGGCCAGTTCCGCCTCGGCCGCCTGCCGCGCCTGTCGCTCGGCGTCGAGTTGTCGCCGGGCGTCGTCGCGCTCCTTTAGCAGATCCCCCGGAAGCGGCAGCAGCTCGCCGCGGAACCAGTACCGCACCCACCGCCCGAGTTGCCCGACTTCGAGTTCCAGTTCCGGGATCGGGCACCGGCCGAGTGCGTTCGGCACCACGGACGTGTAGCCCTTCTCACCCTGCCGGAACAGTGTGAATTCGTCCGCGTCCGGGTAGAACAGCAGGTAGTACGGGACCTTCAGCTCCCGTTCGTACTTCGCATAGCTCATCTCTTCGTCCTTGCGGGCGCTCGCCTTCGAGACGTATTCCAGGACCAGGAACAGCCCCACCGGTTGCAGCGGGGTGTTGTAGCTTTCGCCCGGAGCGAGCGGGTGCGGGTGAACGAACACCGTGTTATCCGGCCGGATCTGGCCCGGCTCGTTCGTTCCGTTTTGCGGGTACTGAATCAGCAGGTTCGTGAAGGTCTGCACGGCGCTCCGTGCCCCGCGCACGATTTCCAGCGACCAGCGGGTGATGTCGCGTTGCGCGACGCGGGCGGGTGCGACATCGTCGTGGCACCGGCGCTCCGCGAACCGGTACGCGGCGGCGGCGTACCGGTACGCGAGTTCGAGTTGCGTGGCGTCAGCAGGCACGGGTTGCTCCTGTGGGTGGGCGACAACGTACCCGCGGGCGTTCGGGCGCGGAAGGTCGAACGGCCGCGCCCGCCGGGGCGCACGGCGCGTCACACCGCGAAGGCTTTGCGCAGCACCTCGAGGCTCTTGGGCACGCCGGTGAGCGGGTCCTCCTTCCCCTCAAACTCGAGCGAGACGAAGCCCGTGTACTTGTGCTTGCGGAGCATCCGCGCGATCCGGTCGTTGTCCAGTTCCAGTGTGTACCACAGCCCGCCGCCGAAGTACGTCTTGGCCTGCACCAGCACCGCCTTCGGGGCCATCTTCTCGAGCTTGTCGTACGGGTCCTCGAGGAAGTTCCCGGTGTCCAGCGTCACGCGCAGCCACGGCGAGCCGACGGCGTCCACGATCTTGAGCACCCCCTCGGGCGTGCGCCCCAGCCCCCAGTGGTTCTCGAGCCCCATCACCACCCCGCACTTCTCCGCGGTCTTCAGGCACGCGGTCAGGGCGTCGGTCACCCACTTGAACCCCTCGTCGTCGCCGACCCCGGGCAAGTTCGGCTCGACGCCCCGGTTCTTCATGAGGTCGTCGAAGCTCTTGATGGTGCCCCAGCGGCCGGTGTTCACCCGCATGGTCGGGATGCCCATCGCGTAGCACATCTCCAGGCACTTGATGGTGTGCTCCACGTTCTTCTGCCGCTCCTCCTTGTCCTTGAACACGAACCCCTGGTGGATGGAGAACCCGCACAGGCCCATGCCGTTGAGGAACGCGCGGCGCTTGATCTTCTGCATCGCCGCGGGGCTCTCGTCGGTCATCTGGCGGTGCAGCACCTCGACCGCGTCGAACCCCGTCTCGCCGGCCAGGTCGATGCACGCCTCGACGTCGCGGAGCTTGTTGTTCTTGAACTGCCAGAACGAGTACGTCGAAACCCCGATCCGGATCGGCCGCGGTTTGGGGGCGTCCGCCCCGCGGGCCGAAGCCCCCGCGGACACGGCAAGGGCGGCGGACGCGGCGGACGCGGCGAAGAACTGACGGCGGTCGGTGAGCATCACTCGCTCCCAGTGAAAAGGGGTGAGGGGCACGGGCGGTCGGAACTCCGGAGGTGCTCTCTGAATTAGCGATCCGGCCGCGCACGACAGCGCGGCGCCGGCGGGATCACACCACGCCCTTGTCGCGCAGCGCGCGAACGGCGTCGGCGCCGAGGCCCAGCAGCTCGCCGAGTACCGCGTCCGTTTGGGCGCCGAGGCGCGGCGGCATCGTCGGTTCGGGCGCCGCGGCGCCGTGGAGGTGCAGCGGCGAGCCGATCAGGTCCACCGGGTTGCCCGCCGGGTCGCGCACTGTCAGCTTCATCCCCCGGGCCAGCGTTTGCGGGTCGGCGAACACGTCGGCGTAGGTGCGCACCACCGCGTGCGGGACGTTCGCGTTCGTCAGGCGCGTTTCCCACTCGGCGGTGCCCAGCCGCTTCATCAGGGCGTCCACCTTCGGCACCACCTCGGCGCGCCGCTCCACCCGCTGCCGGTTGGTCGCGTACTCGGGCGCGGCGCCGAGTTCCGGCGCGCCCGCGGTGGCGCAGAACGCGCGCCACTGCGCGTCGTTGCCGACGTTGAGCACCAGCCAGCCGTCGGCGGTGGCGAACAGTTGGTACGGGACGATCTGAAGGTGCGCGTTCCCCTGCCGCGACGGCACGGCGCCGCCGGTCAGGTACGCCTGCGCGACGTTCACCTGCGCCGCCAGCGCGCAGTCGGCGAGCGCGAGGTCGATCGCGTACCCGTGGCCGCTCCGGGACCGCGCGTGCAGCGCCGCGAGCACCGCGTTCGCGGCGTAGAGGCCGGTCAGAACGTCCACGACCGCGACCCCGACCTTGTACGGCGGCCCCTCGGCGGGGCCGGTGATGCTCATCAGGCCCGACCGCGCCTGAACCGCGAAGTCGTACCCCGGGGCGTCTTTGAGCGGCCCGGTGCGGCCGAAGCCCGAGATCGAGCACGCGATCAGCCGCGGGTGCTTCGCGAGCAGCGCGCCCGGCGCCAGCCCGAGCTTGTCCGCGCTGTCGGTGCGGAAGTTCTCCAGCAGCACGTCGCACTTCGCGAGCAGCCGGTGGAACAGTTCGCCGCCCTCGGCGCTCGCGATGTCGAGCGTGAGCGACCGCTTCCCGCGGTTGCACGACAGGAAGTACGCGGACAGGTCGCCGAACCCGGGCACGTCGGGCGGCCCCCACCCGCGGGTGTCGTCGCCCTGGCCGGGGCGCTCGAGCTTGATGACCTCGGCGCCGAGGTCGGCGAGCAGTTGGCCGCAGAACGGCCCGGCCAGCACGCGGGCCGCGTCGAGGACGCGCACCTCGTGCAGCGGCGGCACCGGGTCCGTCGGGAATGGCAGCATGAGAACCTCCGTGCCCGAAATTCTATGCCGCGTCGCGGCGTGACACGCCCGGCGCGGCGCGTTAGACTGCACGCACCCTTCAACTCTCCCGGGGGGCCGCTCGATGAACGCGCGCCGCGAGCCGGTCGCGGTCGTGCTTCCCGCACACGGGGTCTACGTGTGGGAGACGCAGCACGACCACGGGTTCGTGATGGAGCCCGAGAGCCACCCGTTCGCCGAACTGTTCTACGCCCTCGACGGCCGCGGGACGTTCGTCCTCGCCGGGCGCGGGCACGCGTGCGGCCCCGGGGACGTGGTCGTCGTGCCGCCGGGCGTGGTCCACCAGATCGCGGACCGCGACGCGCCGCTCACCCTGTACGGCATCGGCGTTTCCGCCGAGCTGCTGGCGTGCGACCCCGAGCTGCAACTGGACGAGCGGGCCGGCGTCGTCCCGGGCTCGCGGGTGCTGGCCGCCCGGGTCCGCGCCGGGCTGCGCCAGATGTTCCACGAGCAGACCGACGCGCGGCCCGGCGGGCGCGCGAAGATGGTCGGGCTGGCACTGCAACTGGTGGCGCTGGTCGCCCGGTCCGCGCCCCGGCCGGCCGCGGGCGCCACACGCCCCGAGACCGGGCGCGAGGCGGTCGAGCGGTTCCGGGCCGACCTCGACCGCCGGTTCTACGAGCCGCCGCGGCTCGACCGGGCCGCCGCCGAACTGGGACTGAGCCGGCGCTCGTTCACCCGCCTGTTCCGCGCCGCGGCGGGGTGCCCGTTCGCCGAGTACGTCGAGCGGGTCCGCGTCGAGTACGCGTGCCGGCTGCTCCGGGACACCGCCCGCGGCATCACCTCGATCGCGTTCGAGTGCGGGTACGAGGACCTGTCCGCGTTCTACCGCGCGTTCAAGCGGCACACCGGGCAGTCCCCGGGCCGGTGGCGCGGGTCCGGGGCGGCCGTGCCGCGGCTGCGCGAAGTTGGCCCGATCCGCCAACCGGATTGACCCGATCCGCCAAGACCGATTCGTTAGAGATCGATTAACGTACTGCTACTGCTCCCAGAGCAGTGTCATCTCGTTCGGATCTGCAAACACCTCGGTCCGCTCTTATTTCGGAGGCTCTGATGTCTCTCCCGGGTCTTCGCCTCGGGCGCCGCACGCGCGCCCGTGCGTTCACGCTCATTGAATTGCTGGTGGTGATCGCGATTATTGCGATCCTGATCGGGCTGCTGTTGCCGGCCGTGCAGAAGGTCCGTGAGGCGGCGGCGCGCATGAGCTGCCAGAACAACCTCAAGCAGCTCGGGCTGGCCGCTCACAACTACCACGACTCTGTGGGGACGCTGCCGCCGCTGCGGGTGACCAACAACACGGTCACGTGGTTCGTGCTCATCATGCCGTACATGGAACAGGACAACCTGCGGAACCTGTGGACGCCGACCGCGAACTACTCCTCCACGACCAACGCGAACGGGCGCCAGTTCCACGTCAAGAGCTTCTACTGCCCGAGCCGCCGCAGCCCGGGCACGCTGAGCACGCAGGAGGACGTGATTCCGGCCGACTCGTCGCCGCCCCCGAACTTCCCGGGACCGGGCACCGACGCCCGGTTCGCCGGGACCAACAACCCGCCCGGGGCGCTGGGCGACTACGCGGGCAGCGTGGGCACCGTGGACAACTACCCGGGGAACACGGCCGACATCGCGTGGGCCAGCGTCCGGGCCAACGGCGCGCTGATCCAGGGGCAGGCCCCGGTCGGGACCAGTTTCAAAGGGCTGACCCACTTCGGCAGCATCAGCGACGGGTTGAGCAACACGTTCCTGGCGGGCGAGAAGCACATCCCGCAGGGGATGTTCGGGCGCGCGAAGGTGGGCGACGGGTCGATCTACAACGGCGTGTGGACCACGTACTCCGGGCGCGTGGCCGGGCCGGACGACCCGCTGGCGAAGGGGCCGACCGACGTGACCCCGAGCACCCGCGGGGACGCCTTCTACGCCCGCCGGTTCGGGAGCTGGCACACGGGCGTGTGCAACTTCGTGTTCTGCGACGGCAGCGTCCGCGCCGTGCGGAACAGCATCGACACCGCGAACCTGCGCCGGTTCGCGGTGCGCAACGACGGCGAGGTGATCTCCGGGGCCGACTGACCGCCCGCGATAAGGGCTTTGACCGTCGGCGGACGTACCGGTACACTGGTGCGGTCACCTCGGAGGCGCCCATGACTCGCATTTTCGCTCTCACGACCGTCGCAATGTTGACCGCTGCGGCGGTCGGCCAGGACCAGAACTGGACCGATAAAACCGTCCGGCTGCGTGCGACCACCCGGCTCGGCACCAAGCAGGCCGGCGGCATCCTCCGCGACGGCGCCGAGGTGACGCTGGGCCAAACGCTCACCGTCAAGTCGGACGACGGCGTGTACCTCGAGTTCGCCGACGAGGCCGGCGTCCTGTTCAAATACGAGGTGGAGTTGTTCGCCGGCCGCGAGATGCCCCGCAAGGGCGCCCCGGTCCCCAAGGTCGATCCCGCGAAACTGTGGGCCGCCGGAGGGAAGGTGCTGGCGAAGAAGAGCGCCAACCAGGTGCAGTTCGGGGACCGCGACGAGAAGGGGCGGTCCACGTTCTTCACGCTCGCCGGCATCTCGTTTGTTGTGGTGCGGGACAACGGCGACGGCTGGGTGCGGGTCCGCGACCGGTACCGCGAGGGGTGGGTCGCCAAGGACGACTTGCTCCCCAAAGAGGCGGCGGTCGCCCACTTCGACGCGCTGCTGAAGGCCGAGCCGCAAAACAGTTGGGCGCTGTTCATGCGGGCCGCGAGCAACAACGAGAACGGCAAGCACGACGACGCCGTCGCGGACTACACCGAGTACCTGAAACTGGCCCCCAACAGCCTCGCCGCGCTCAACAACCGCGGCACCGTGTGGATCAACAAGAAGGAGTACGACAAGGCCATCGAGGACTTCACCACGGTGCTGAAGACCGACCCGAAATACGCAGTCGCTTACAGCAACCGGGGGCACGCGCTGCTGAACAAAAAGGACTACGAGCGGGCCGTGGCCGATTGTGATAAGGCGATCGAGCTGGACCCGCAGTTCGCGGCGGCGGTGGGGTACCGAGCGCGGGCGCTGGCGAAGCTGAAGAAGTACGACGCGGCCACCACCGGGTTCGAGGCGGCCGTCAAACTCGACCCGTCGGCGGCGCGGCTCAACTCGCTCGCCTGGCATTTGGCGACCTGCCCGGACGAGAAGCACCGCGACGGCAAACGGGCGGTAGAACTGGCAACGAAAGCGGTCGCGCTGGACGGAGCCTGGGGCTTCCGCGACACGCTCGCCGCGGCGCACGCCGCAGCGGGTGACTTCGGGGCGGCGGTGACCGAGCTTCAGAAAGCCCTGGAGGCGAAGGCGATCCCCGCGGACGATCGCAAGAAGCTGGAGGCGCGGCTGGAGCTGTTCAAGGCGAAGAAGCCGTTCCGCGACGACGAGTGACGCCGGGGGCCGCACCGGTTCGCTCTGCACTCACTTCTTCGTCGCGTCTTTCAGGTAGGCGTCGTAAAACACGCGGACCGCGTCCGCGAGGTCTTTCGCGGTGTCCGCGGACCGGTCTTTCGCACGAAGGTGGGTGCCGAGTTCGAGCTGGATCGCGTCGATGGCGAACGCGGTGTGGCTGCCGTAGTGGTTGACGATGTACCCCCCGTTGAACTGCGGCTCTTCTTTCGTGCCCTCTTCGGCGTCGGCGGCCGGCAGCACCTTGTACCCGTGCTTCTCCATCCGTCCCAACACGCTGTACTTGCCGCGGAGCGCAGCCATCCCGTCGCGGTCGCGGAGGAGCTTCACGGTTTTCAGATTCTGCGTGCCGCGGCAGATCGCGCCCGGGTGCAGGGACTGACCGTGGATGTCGAGCAGCAGCCCGCGCCCGTGCTTCTCGCGCACCGCCTTGCACGCGGCCGCGAGCGGGGCGTGGTAGGCGTCGTAGTACGGCTTGGCCTTATCGCTCTCGTAGCTCTGCTCGGGCGCCCGGTTCGCGTCCAGGTACTTGCGCTCGAACCGGGCGATCACCACCCACGGCTTGCCGTCGAGGATTTCTTCCAACTCCGCAACGAGCTTCTCGGTCAACTCGGCGGTGTTTTCGTCGCGCACGGTCTGGAAGTTGTTCAGCCCGGCCCCGACCCGCAGGGGCAAGTCGGGCACCGGCTTGCGCCCGCCGTGCGGGGCGGAAATGATGATCGGGAGCGTACCCTTCTGAACGGTAACGAAATCGCCGGGCTTGGGCGCGTCCGGGGCGGCCGGGGCCAGGGCCGCGAGCACCGGGAACAGAAGGGCGGCGCTCGCGGCGCCGAACGAACGGCCCATGCGGTGAACCTCGCGACTCAAACCAAAGACCAGACGCGCAGGACGCGCACCTTCTTGTCGTCTTCGATCACTTCGTACTCAATGCCGAGCGGCAGTTCGACGGCTGTGTAAACCGCCGGCGAACCGCGCGGCAGTCCGCGACCATACGGAGCGGTCGCGATTTCCCCGTCGAGTCGGTACGACGCCGCGGCGACCGCCTGCCGGTCTGCCGCCGCGACCCAAACGTCTGCCAGTTCCTGCTCGGCATGGGGCGTCCAGGTGACCGCGTAATTCACGGCTTGTGCCTCTCGTGAATCCGCTTCCACACGTCCGCGAGCGGTGAACCGTCCGGTTGCTTCCGCGCCTCCTCGATTTCCTCGTCGGAGATCGGCGACCTCACCCCAGGCGGCAGCCCGCCCCGGGTGACCGTGTCTGCGGTTTTGATCGCTTCTCCGGCCGGCCCGCGGAAGACGATCCGGCCCTCCGCGGCGGCCAGTTTCGCGAGCAACTCGGGGTCGGTGATGGTGATGATCGTCGTGGTCACGGCTCGTTCTCCTGCCCGGGGCGTGCCGCGATTATACCAGGAGCTCGCGGCAGTCCGCGATGGTGCCGGTCAGCGCGCTGGCGGCCACCGTCAGCGGGCTGGCCAGGAACACCTGCGCCTCCTTGTGCCCCATCCGGCCGGGGAAGTTCCGGTTGGTGGTGCTGATGCAACTGATCGGCGCGTTGAGCCGGCCGAACGTGTCCGACGGCCCGCCCAGGCACGCCGCGCAGCTCGCGTCGCCGATCTTGGCGCCGGCGGAGAGGAAGATGTCGCGCAGCGACCTGCCGCCGATCGTCTCCGTGTCCAGGCCGCGGGCCACCTCGGTCGTGGCGGGCACCACGAACGTGTCGATCTTCACCGTCTTGCCGTTGAGCAACTGGGCCGCGGCCTTGAAGTCGGTGAGCTTGCCGCCGGTGCAGCTGCCGATGTACGCGCGGTCGAGCTTGGTCCCCTTCACCTGGCTCACGAACGCCTTGTTGTCCGGGGAGTGCGGCTTGGCGATCACCGGCTCCAGTTTCGACACGTCGTACACCTTCTCGAACACGAACTGCGCGCCCGGGTCGCTCTTCACCACGGTGTACGGCCGGTTCCCGGCGTTCCGCTTGTTGACGTAGTCGAGCGTCACCTGATCCGCGGCGATGATGCCGTTCTTGCCGCCGGCCTCGATCGCCATGTTGCACAGCGTCATCCGCTCCTCGATGTTGAGGGCGTACACGCCGTCGCCGTCGAACTCCATCGCGCGGTAGGTGGCGCCGTCCACGCCGATGTCGCCGATCACGGCGAGGATCAGGTCCTTCGCCATGAGGTACGGCGGCAGGTTGCCGTGGAACACGAACCGCATGGTGGGCGGCACCTTGAGCCACAGCTTGCCGGTGCCGAGGACGAACCCGGCGTCGGTGTTGCCGATGCCGGTGGCGAACTCGCCGAACGCGCCGGCGGTGCAGGTGTGGCTGTCGGTGCCGAGCAGCACCTCGCCGGGGCGGGTGTGCCCCTCTTCGGGCAGCGCGATGTGGCACACGCCCTTGTAGTTCTTGGTGCCGACGTCGTAGAAGTACTTGATGTCCTGCTCTTTCGCGAACTGGCGCAACACGTCAACGTTGCGGTTCGCCATCGCGTCCTTGGTGAAGATGTAGTGGTCCGGGATGAGGACCAGCTTCTCCTTGTCCCACACCTTCGCGTCCGCCCCGAACTCCTTCTTGAACACGCCGAACGTGCCGGGGCCGCACACGTCGTGCGTCATCAGCACATCGACGTTGGCCCACACGTTCTCGCCGGGGGCGGCGTGGGCTTTCCCGCTGGCGCGGGCCAGGATCTTCTCGGTCATCGTCATCGCGGACATCGCGGCAGGCTCCGAATCGGAAGAGGTCTTCTTTCCATTGTAACGGATGGGCACAAAACGGGGCGGCCCGTTCGCCCGCCCCGTCACGGAAAGCCCGTTCAGACACGCTCCCCACTCGCCGTGCCCGTAAGTTTAACGCCGGAGACTACTTCGGGTAATCGAGGTGCTTCGTCAGGAACGCGAACGTGTCCTTCGCGTTGATCTGGTGCCCGCCCGGGAAGAACTCGATGGCGGTGCGATCGGGAATCTTGAGCCGGTTGGCATAGAGGTGGCGCACCTTTGCGTACTCATAGGCCACCATCTCGTCGGTGCCCACGCCGTCGTCGTGCCCGCGCTCCACCATGAACGGCCGCGGAGCGATGAGGTACGTCATCTCGGCGTAGTTGAACGTGTTCCCGAGGTCGAACTCGTACATCTCGTACTCGCCGGTCCACATGTAGCTGCGGTCCAGGTCGACGGACACGGTCTTCCCGATCCATTCGTTGAAGTCGCCGGAGCAGATCGAGAGGCAGTACCGCTTCTCGACCGCCGGGACGCGCATGGCGGTCTTGCCGCCGTAGCTCAGCCCGTAAAGGGCGATGCGTTTCGGGTCCACGTTGGGCAGCGTTTCGAGCCAGTCGAGCGATCGCTGGTGCTGCCGAATGATGAAGCTGAAGAGCGAGAGCTTTAGCGGGTTCGCTTTGCGCTGGAGCTGTCGGAAGGTGTTCTTGCCGTAATACGGGTTCTGCGGGGCGTACACGATGTAGCCCAGTTCCACGAGCCGCCGCGAGAAGTGGTTGTAGACGAGCCGCTTCTCCACCTCGATCGTGTCGCGCGGCGTGCCCTCCAGCCCGTGCTGGCACACCACCACCGGCCGCTTCTCGCCGGGCTTCAGATCCTTCGGCAACAAGAGAACGCCGGTCGCGAACACATCCTCGTAGCAATCAAGCACAACCTCGTAACCGGTCCAGGTTTTCTCGTCGTACACCTGTCGCGTGCGCGGGTTCAGCGGCATCGTCGGTTCGGGCAGCTTTCCGATCACCTCCGTGTGGAAGTAGTCGCGGTACGTGTCGCAGGACTTCTCCCACGCCGCGGGCGAACGGGCGTCGGCCTTCGCCCAGTACGCTTTGCGTGTGGCGTCGGAGTCGCGCCAGAGCTTTTGCGTGTACGAAACGAGTTGGTCGAACTGGCGCTTGTGGCGGTGTTCGGGAGCCGGGAGTTTCACCTCGGGAGTTCGAAACGGCGCTCGGTCCGGTTGTTTGATCCCCAACCCGCTCAGGAAGCTCTCCGTGCCAACCCCGTGCTCGATTAACCCGCCGCCTTCAATGATCACATCATTCCTGAGCTTCGGATCGAAGAAGCTGCGGTAGCGGTGCCCCTCGACGAAATCTTTCCTCATCTCGCCCAGCGTTCCGGGGGCAGCGCCCGCGCGTCCGGGTTTCGACGAAACAGGACCGGTCCACTTGGGGGGCTCGTCATGGAGCCCGGGATTGAACCATCGCGGGTGAATCATCGCACCAAGTTCCGCATCGCCGAACTCGGTGAGCAGCCCCCACACGTTGCGGTCGATCGGCTCTTGGTGTAGCTTCTCGCGCTCGTTGAAGTAGCCGGCGAGTTGAACGGACGCGAGACGCTCGTCGATCGCGCCGGCGTACAGCGCGATCATCCCGCCGTCGCCATAGCCGATGACGCCGACCGGAAGTTTAGCGTCCTGCGATTTGAACCAGTCGACCGCCGCGAACACCTTCTGCACTTCGTACCCGGTGAGCGTGCGCCCCATCTCGTAGGCCATTCGGTACACGAACTCGCGGTGCGGGAGGTTCGTCTGTCGGTTCAGCTTCGGGTTGCCCGACAGATCGTCTTTGCGGTCGATGAGGACGGGAACCAACACGCGACAGCCATGTTGTGCGAGTTGGAGCGCGAACGCATCGCCTTTCGCGAACCCTGCGATTTGCTCGGGCGTCTGGTCGGAGTGCGAAACGGCGATGGCACACGCTTTCGGGGCGCCCTTCGGCTCAATGAGCAGCCCTTCGGCGTCGATTCCCGGTAGCACCGCCCACCGCACCGCATGAACCTTGCACCCGCCGATTTCGGCGAGCAGTGACGGCCGCCCCGGGCCGCTCACGTATTCGAGGTTCGGCTCGGAACGCGGATCAACAACGCCGAGCAGTTTCTTGAGGCGTTCCCGCTTGGCGGGCAGCGCCTTCGCAAGCGCCTTTTCCGACGCGAGCGCGTCCTTCCATACCGCGTCGCGCTCCTTCCGCACCGCGGCGAGGGCACGGTCGAGGTACTTGTGCATCCCGGCAACCTGCTTCTCTGCGAGGTTGCCGGCTTCGGTGAGGGGCTTCGTGTTTGGTAGCGGTTCCGCGCCGCGAGACGAAGCGTTCACCACAAAGGCACAAAGGAGACACAGAGGCACACGAAGAGGGCGTTTCTTAAACACAGCTACGTCCTGCTTTTGTGTGCCAGAGAGGAGCGACGCGGTTGGCCGCTGGTGCTCGGCGCACAGGGCTCCCGCCCATG
>NZ_JAXBLV010000174.1:0-89159 GCF_034097035.1 Gemmata algarum | reverse complement strand
CGGGCGCGACGACGACCTGCTTGCAGTGCGGGCACCGGACCTGTCGCCCGAGGAGTTCGGCCGGCACGCCCATCCGGCGCGTGCAGAAGGAACACGGGAACGTGACGGGTTGTGAAGACATAGCGGGTGTTCGGTGGTGGGCCGGCGGTGCGAACCATCGCGTGGCCGTGACTGTGCGAATGGTACACACGAACCCGCTACCACGCAAACCCACCCTGCCGCGGGCCGAACGGCGGGTCAGAAGTACTCGCGCTCGAAATAGAGGCTGGCCCCGCCGAGCGCGGTCGCGCCGCGGGCGAACTTGTCATCGAGCGGGTCCACCGGCGGGCCGGCCTTGACCTTCTTGAGACCCGGGGCGTGGGTTTTCACGAACGGGGCGCCCGGGACCGCGGCAGCCGCCTTGATGAGCGCCTCGCGGACCGCCGGGATGTTGCTGCCGCCCCCGGTGAGGATCAACTCCTGCATCGACGCCGGGCCGAGTTGCTGGAGGAAGGCCGCCGTCTCGTCCGTGAGCCGCGTGCAGAAGGCGGCGAGGCAACTCTCGACGACCGGCCGGTCGGCGGAGCCGCCGATCACCTTGCCGGGGCCGATCCGGTAACCCGTCTCGGCGCTGTACGTGCTCACCTGGAACGCGGCGAAGTCCTTTCGCGCCATTCCGTTCAGTGCGGCCCGCTTGTCGTCGGGCAGGGCGGCCCGCACGGTCGCATCGAGGTCCGAAATGCCGAACGCGATCGACTGCTGGGTCACCCCGAAACCGGCGCCGTTGGACGTGTCGATCTCTTTCCCGCACGTGTCGATCCCGAGGGCGGCGAAGTCGCTCGTGAACGTGCCCACGTCGATCACCAGGGCGCGGTAGGTGGGGTGGTGCGCGTCGCCCGCCAGCACCGTGATGAGCGGGCCGCGGTTGAACATCTCGCGGAAGTTGATCTTCTTCGTGCGGACGGTGAGCGCGTTGACCGCCTTCGTCAAGATCCCGACCGCGTTGGCTTCGGGCTCCGATACGAACAGCGGGTCGGCGAGCGGCCAGCCGGCCGACGCGAGCGCGTCGCGCAGCCGCACGCACCCCGGGTGCTGGGCGAGCGTTTCGATCGGCCCGAACAGCGGGACGGTGATCCGGAGCGGGATGTCCTTGTAGTTCAGCGCGGTGTGCGGGAGCCGCTCGCACGCCTTCAGCACGCACTCCCGGAGCCACTTGAAGTAGTGGTAGGTGAGCCGCTTCGCCTCTTCCTGCCGCCGGGCCGCCGCGCCGCCCGGGCTCGCGTCCGGGGTGCCGAAAAGGGTCCGGGCCGAGGTGGTCAGCGACCGGAGGCCCGCGACCCACGCCGGCAGCACGCCGTGTTTGGCGGCCAGCGCCTCGAACTCTTCGGACCGCAACAGCGCGTCGATCGGGTGGAGGTCCGGTCCTTGCGCCGGCGGCGGAGCGAACAGCTCCCGCTTGAAGTTCGAGTAAACGACGACCTTGCCGCCCGGTTTGGCGTCGGCCGCCCGGTGCCCGAACTCCAGACGCGCCTCGCCCCGCGTCCAGTCCGCCGAGACGACGGTGGGCGCCCAGAAATCCAGCCCCTCGTCCGAGCACGGGACCAGTGCCCCCGCTTCCTGGGGCGCCGAGCGGAGCGCGACCTTGGTGTAAAACGTTCCGAAGTCCACACAGAACACGCGCTCGGCCATTGAGAACCTCACACCGGTCCGGTTATGAGCGCCCGTTACTGGCGCTTGGTCTTTGTGGCACCAACGTTCCGGTCGGTGCGGCTTCGGGCGCTGAAGGCACACGGACGCGCGCGTCCGTGACACAAAAATCGGTCACAACCGGCCGGGCGCGGATCTCACAGGTCGCCGACCACGGCCTTCAGCGCGACGTAATCCTCGTCGTCGGTCTTGAGCAGCCAGCCCGGGCGCAGCACGGTGAGCGGGGCGCCTGGGGCGGCCGGTTGCTCCGATTCGTGGACCCGGCCGTTGAAAGCGATCTGCTGCCCGGGCTCGCCGATCATTTGCATCCCGCGGATGTTCCACATCGCCGTTTCGAGATAGTCGCGGCCCTCGGTCTTACCGTCGGTCCAGGCGTCGCGCCACGCGGCGGCGAGTCGGTCCGCGGTGTACCGCCGGAAGTCTCGCTCCTCGTCCGTTTTGGGCTCCGGAGCCGATGCCGGTGCGGGCGCGGCGGCCTTCGGCTCCGGGCGCGGTTCCACGCGCGGCGCGGGCTCGGGCAACTCGGTCGCCTTCGCGCCCTCGAGTTCGTATTCGCGACGCAGCGCGTCGAGCCGGTTCCGGCGGCGCTCTTCGAGCAGGGCTTTCGCCCGTTCCAGCGCGGCGAGCGCGATCTCTTCCGCCTCGCGGCGCTTCTTCGCGGCCTCAATTCGCGCGTCCTGCTCGGCCTTTTCGGCCGCAACGGCCTCTTCTAGCAGCGGAGTCAGTTCCGGGGCCGCGAACGGAGTTCGACCGATCACCGACTGAATGAACTCGATCCGCGCCGCGGCCGGTGCCGCCGCCGCGATCGCTTTCGCGAGCGGTCCGACCTTGTCCTCGGCCAGTTCGCCCGCGATCCGCTCGAAGCCCGCCGGGGTCAGCCCGACGATCTGCGCCTTCCCCTCGGTCCGGAGTACCGTCAGCAGGGGAACGGCGCCGGTTATGCAGGCGTCGGCGGCCTCTTTGTTCGGGCCGCTCGTGGTGGGGAACAGCCCGCCCTTGCCGCCCAACTTCACGTCGCCCGTGGCGTTCGCGACGTTCAGCAGCGCGAGCCGCACGAGGTCGGCGACCGGAACCGGGGCCGCTTGTTTCTTTGCCACGTCCGTGTCCTCACCGTCGGGAGTTTAACCGTCCGTACCGGCGCGCGAAAGCGCGTTCCGAGCGAAATCGGAAAGTGCGACCTGCGCGCGGGCGGACCCTTAACGACCGGGTCCGGTTCTCGAAGTCGTGAGTATAGGAGCAGGGGCACGACGGGCTAGAGAACGCCCTTCGTGGACGGCACCGCGGTGGACCGCGGGTCCGGTTCCACTGCCGCGCGGAGCGCGCGGGCGCACGCCTTGAAGATGGCTTCGACGATGTGGTGGGTGTTGTGGCCGTGGTGCAAGAGGACGTGCAGGTTGAACAGCCCCGTCGAACTTGCGGCCCGCCAGAACTCCTCCGCCAGCTGCGACGAGAACGTGCCCAGCGTTTCCAGCGGGACGTTCGCGCGCCACACGAGGTACGGGCGCCCGCTTAGGTCCGTGGCGGCGGTCGCCAGTACGTCGTCCATCGGGAGCGTACAGTCCCCGAACCGCCGGATGCCGGCCTTATCGCCGAGCGCCTGAACCAGCGCCTTCCCGAAGCAGATGCCCACGTCCTCGACCGTGTGGTGCGCGTCGATGTGCAGGTCGCCCTTGCAGCTCACCGACAGGTCGAACAGCCCGTGCCGCGCGATGTGCGTCAGCATGTGGTCGAAGAACCCGACGCCGGTCGCCAGTTGGGCGGTGCCGGTGCCGTCGAGGTTCAACGTCAGGTCGATCTCGGTCTCGTTCGTCTTGCGCTGGATACGTGCGGTACGGGGCATGGTCGCTCGCTTAATCCTTGCCGGCGTGGCGTTTCCTTCCAGTCACCTGATCCCGATGGAGCGCGATCCCCGGCTCATACACTGTCCGGGTGGTGTCTGTTATTTGTGGCACAGACATTCCTGTCTGTGCGGCGTGAGAAGACGGCACAGATAGGAATGTCTGTGCCACAAGGGTATTAGCCAAAAACGGGCACCCGCAACCGAACCGTCAATCAGAGAATGGTCCGCAGTGCGGCGCACAGTTGGTCGATTTCCGTATCGGTTCCGACCGAGATTCGGAGGCCGTCGTAAGCCGAGCCCTCCGGGTGCCCGACCGGCCCGGCGGCGTAGCTCATGTACCGCACCAGAATCTTCCGCGATTTCAGCGCCTCATAAATACTCTTGAGAGGCCGGTCCGCGCGGCGGCACCACACGAAGTTCGCGTGGCTGGGCGTCACCTCGAACCCGAGGGCGGTGAGGTCGGTTGTCATCCGGTCGCGGGTGGCGCGGATCTTCTCGCAGACGTGGCGGAAGTAGTCCTGGTCTTCGATCGCGGCCGTCGCTGCGGCCAGACTCAGGACATCGCAGTTGTAGGAATCCTTGACCTTCACCAGTTCTCGCACGAGTTCGGGGCGGGCGACCGCGAACCCGAACCGGATGCCCGCCAGCGCGTACGACTTGCTCATCGTGCGTGTGACGATGAGATTCGGCGTGCTCGGGAGCAGTGCCAAACTGTTGTCGTCGGCGAAGTCGGCGTAGGCCTCGTCGCAGACGAACGGGGCTGGGGACACGAGCCCGGCCAGCGCAGCCAATCGCTCTGCGGCGATGACGGTGCCAGACGGCGAGTTCGGGTTGGGGACGAACGAGAGGTGCGCGTCGCGCGGCCAGCGGTCGGCGTCCGGCTGCCAGTCCGCCGTGAGCGGCACCGCCGCGAACCGCGCCCCCTGAATCTCCGCGAGGCTCTTGTAGAGGATGTAGCTGGGTGTTGGCGACGCGATCAGCCCGCCCTCGGGCACGAACGCGCGCGTCAGGATGGTCAGGATGTCGTCGGAGCCGTTGCCGATCAGGATGCCGTCGGGATCGACGTTCAGCACGCGGCCGGCGGCCTTCCGGAACGTGTCGCCGAGCGGTTGCGGGTATTTGCGCAGGCTGTTCGGCGTGAGGGCCGCGCGAACGGCCTCGAACACCCGCGGGCTGGGCGGGTAGGGGTTCTCGTTCGTGTTCAGCTTGACGATTTCGGGGTCGTTGAGCTGCTCGCCCGGGACGTACCCGGACATGGCGCGGACGTTGGGTCGAACGGTCATCGGGGGAGGTCCGAAAGTCGAAGCCGATTGGTCCGTATCCACGCCGTTTCTGGAGCCGGCCGATGTGAGGCCGGCTCCAGAAGGGATGACTCGTCAATCGGATGCGGTGTCACTTCTTGGAGGCGGCGGGCACCTTGTCCGGTTTCGGCTTGGGCCGGTTCATCGGGCCGTTGTCGTTGGCCCGCAGCTCGACGCTGGCGGCGTGGCCGGTCAGCCCTTCCTTGTTGGCCAGGAAGATCACGTCGGCCGCGATCTCCTTCAGCCCGTTGCGGGTGAAGTGCATGACGCTGGTGCGCTTGCGGAAGTCGTTGGTGGTCAAGCCGCTCGCGAACCGGGCGGTGCCGCCGGTGGGGAGCACGTGGCTCGGGCCGGCCGCGTAGTCGCCCACCGCGACCGGGGTGAACGGGCCGAGGAACACCGCCCCGGCGCTGTCAATGCGCTCGAGGATGGCTTCCGGGTCCTTGGTCTGGATGTGCAGGTGCTCGGGGGCCAGTGCGTTGGTGCAGTCGATGGCCGCCTGCTCGTCCGGGGCGAACACGAGCGCGCCGTACCGTTCCAGGCTCTCGCGGGCCAACTCGCCGCGGGAGAGTTTCGCCAGTCGCTTCTGGAGCGCGTCCTGAATCTCCTCCAAGAGCTGCTCGTGCCAGGTCACCAGCACGGCGACGCCCGGGGAGTGTTCGGCTTGGGCGATCAGGTCGAGCGCAACGTAGTCGGGGTGGGCCGAGTAGTCCGCCAGCACCACCACCTCGCTCGGGCCGGCGATGCAGTCGATCGCCACTTGCCCAAAGACGTGCTTCTTGGCCAGGGCGACGTACTGGTTGCCCGGTCCGACGATCATATCGACCGGCTTGATCCCTTCCACGCCGTAAGCCATTGCGGCGATGGCCTGTGCGCCGCCGAGCCGGTACACCTCGGTGATGCCCAGTTCGTAACACGTCGCGAGCATCTCGCGGTTGTACCCGCCGGTCGCGTTGGGCGGCATACATACGACGATCTGCTCTACCCCGGCCACTTGGGCAGGGCAGACGGTCATGAGCAGGGTGGAGGGGTACGCCGCGGCGCCGCCGGGGCAGTACACGCCGACCCGCTTCAGGGGCCGGTAGCGGACCGTCAGTTCGTGCTTGCCGGAAACCGGCATCACCGCGTCGCGCTGAAGCAACCCGGACTGGAACTGAACGACGTTGTACCGGATCTGCTTGATGACTTCGAGGAAGTCGGCGCCGACGTTGGCGTGTGCCTCGGCGAGTTCCGCCGGCTTCACCTTCAGTTGGTCGGATTTGAGCTTTATGCCGTCGAACTGCTCGGTGTAGTGCAGGGCCGCGGACAGCCCCTTCTCTCGCACGTCGCTGCAAATGCGCTCGACGGCTCGCGTCGGGGACAGGGCCTCACCGAACACGGCGAGGGTCTTCTTCTTGCTGGCGGCCGATGAGATGTCGGCGTCGGTGCGGAACTGGTCGCGAAGCTTCAGGATCTGGGCCGCGGCGTTGTTGGCTGAAAGGTCGATCCGCCGCAGCTTGAGTGCTGGCATCTGTTGAACCTCGCAGGCAGCGTGAAGAGGGGCCACCTGCCCGAGCAATACGTCAGGGCACGCCCCAGATTGTGCGAGTTGCACACCGGGCACATGTTTCCCTTGTTATACGGGTTCACGCGCCGTGATGCAAGGAACGGCCGAGCGCGTTAAGTGAAATCAATGGTGTAAACTGTTCCGACAATGCAGGTTGTGACGGAGCTAGTTTGCAATTCCGATACTGCATTAATTTAGTGCTTTTCTGAATACTTGTGAAAGGTGGGTCGTGCCGGCCGCTGTATTTCCCGTCACCGCCGAGGCGGCGAACAACAAGCGGACGTGGGCCGTAGTCACTCAGGTCGGTCAACCACAGGCGCTGACGGTTGGCACCTCACCGCGTTCAAGTGATGTGGTGAAACCGTGAAACCCGAACCTCGCGCTTGCGTTCGGTCCCGTGCGCGGGTCTACTGGAGCCGACCTCTCGTGCTCGCCCGTTCGTGCGACGGATTGTGACCCCGCATCTCGGCCGCGGAGGCGGCAAATGACCGTGGCAGCCGATTTCTTCGATACCGAACCGCGGAACTGGCGGGCAAGGCTGGCCGTCAGCGTGGAGGTGATGCGCGAGTTGAGCCGCGCCGCCGACCCCCAAGAGATGTACGCGGTGTTCGCGCGCCGCATGGTGCAACTGTTCCCTGTCAGCCGGCACCTGACCATCTCGCGCCGCGGGCTGCGCGACCCGGAATATCGGGTCACGCGATTCAGCCAGTGGAACGAGCCGGTCAACCCCTGGAAAGAGCAGCACCGCCTGCCGATGCACCACGGCGGGCTGTTCGCGGAGCTGCTGTACGGCGACCAGCCGCGCGTCATCGACAACCTGCGGCTCGACCCGGACGACCCCGCGAGCGAGTACCTCGCCGGCCAGCGGTCCCTGGTCGCCATCCCGCACGTCGAGAGCGGCCCGTCGCAGAACATGGTGATCGCCACCCGCGACGACGTGGACACGTTCCCGCGCGAGCGGGTTCCGGACCTGCTGCTGCTGAGCAACCTGTTCGCCCGGGCGACGCAAACGGTGGTGCTGTCGCAGGCGGTGAAGGAGGCGTTCGACGGGCTCGACTACGAGCTGCGGTCGATCGCGGAGATCCAGAAGTCGCTGCTGCCGGCCGCGCTGCCGAAGGTGCCGCACCTGGACGTGGCCGTCCACTATCAGACGGCAAAGCGGGCCGGGGGCGACTACTACGACTTCTTCCCGCTGCCGAACGACCGGCTGGGCGTGCTGATCGCCGACGCGAGCGGCCACGGCGCGCCCGCGGCGGTGCTGATGGCGCTGGCCCACAGCATCGCCCACACCCGCCCCGAACCGCCGCAGCGGCCGGGCGAGTTCCTGACCTACATGAACGCGCACCTGACGCGGCGGTACACCCGCCCGACGGGCAGCTTCATGACCGCCTTCTACGCCGTCTTCGACCCGATCAACGCGACCCTGAGCTACGCGAGCGCGGGCCACAACCCGCCGCGCCTGCTCCGCTGTGCGGACGGGTTCAAGCTCGCGCTGAACCGCGCGCAGAAGTTGCCGCTCGGGATCAAGCCCGATGAAGTGTACCTCGAACAGACGCTTCCGCTGCTCCCCGGCGATCAGGTGGTACTGTTCACCGACGGGGTGATTGAGGCAGTGAACACGGACGGCGACGTGTTCGGCTCTGCCCGGATCGACGAGGAGCTGGAGACCTGCCTCCCCACGGCGAACGCGCTGCTGCGTTCGATCCTGGCGTCGCACGCGCTGTTCACCTCGGGCACGACGCCGGCCGACGACCGAACGTTGGTGGTCGTGAAGCGAACGGAAGGCAGCAAAGCGAAGTAGCCAGGGGCCACACTCAAGGCGTCACCCGGTCGGCGAAAGCGAGCCGGTCGGGTGACGCCTTGAGTGTGGCCCGCTCGCTCCGCGAGCGGTTGCGAACGCGCCCAGGCTTCGAGGTGTGGGGCGGATCTGATCTTCCGAGCCGCTAACTTCACTTTAAAGTGGCGATTCTTCCCTGATAGCCTCAGCATTACGCTGCTGGTCCCGCCCAGCGGTGGGTTAGGTTCCTTCAGTCTTCGGGTTCAGCACTTCTTAGACGCTTGAGGCCGACTTTCGGAGATTGCAAGGGCCGCAGAGCAGACAAAGATTGTCCCAGGTGGTCCGCCCCCCTTGAGACCAAGAAACCCGGTGGTCTCCGTGTAGCTCTGCAAAATCGCTGGGGCCAAAGAAGCGCCTCTCGCATCTAGGGCATTGGTAGCCATCTTCCGTGATGCCACCCTGTAGCTTGTAGTACGCCCATTTCCAATCGGAAGGATAGAGACGTGATTCAGGATTGCATTCCGAGAGAAAGGGCGGAGGTTTCATAGCTTCTTGATCTCTGCTGCAACATTATCGAACGCTTCCAGTTGCTTGCGTTGAGATGTCCATTTGCCTTTGGAGTCTGGGAATTCAACCTTTAGCACGTTACGTGCTGTTTCGCGCGAGGATTTGAGGAACCGGCCAATACAGCTCCACTGATCTTGTGTTGGGGCAGTTGAGCCAAAGGTCTTTTGCAGGGAGGGGATCAGCAGAGCAATCGCTCTGTGCTTGCCGACGTTTGCGCCAGGGCCGCATTCCATGCGGAGCCTATACCACCACTCTGCGAACTGTGGAAACCACTTCGTTTTAAGGTCTTCAAGATCTGGAAAAAGCCGCGGTCTATCACTATTCAGGTCTTCTTCTTTGAACTGAGCGCAAACAATGTCGAGTACCTCATCGGTATTCCCTCGAAAGCGGATTTTGAGTCTAGCAAGCGCGGCGTTATCTTTGAGTAACGCATCTACTTTCTCTCGATGTTCACTAATAAGATACCATAGAAACATCTCGGATGCTGTCTGGCCAATGGCGACCTTTGTATCTTGCCACCAGGACTGCCATTCGGCGGCACGCTTGATATTGTCCTGCCAAGGCCAAGTGTAGCCTAATGCGCCAATCATTCGTTTCGAACCGGGTCGAGAAGCGTCAAATATTCCAACGGATTGAATGAAGCGAACGCAATCTGATTGGCTGTAGTAGCTAAGCCGAATATCCTGTCCTGTAAGAGGCGTCCCTCCTTCGTTAATGCGCCGAAAGATCTCAAGTCTCAGGCTCAAATCGATCGTCTCGGGCAATGTGACGAGTGTAAGGTTGTATCGGCGAAATGCGTTCTGCCAGACTTTGTCGAGGTCGTTATACTTCTTTTCAGCGTAGTGCGAGCTGCTTCCGTAGTAAGGGCATGTGTCGCTATTGCTCAGCGTGAATTCGTTGTTGAAAAAGGCTTGCAAAGTTGTGAGGCGCTGTTGGCCGTCGACCACTTCGGAAACGTCATGGTCATTCTCGCTCAACGCAAAGTAAAATGCTGGTATTGTCAGTCGATTGAGAACTGATTCAATGAAAAGGCTTTTCTTGTTGTCATCCCATTGGTCAGCATCCCGCTGGTATTGGGGGATGATGACTTCCTTCCTGGCAAACCGAGTCAAGACGTTTTCTACCGCCTCGTTCTGTGCAATCGTCTGCTGAGTTACAACTGGCTGGTTTTCTTTGTCGGTCATTTGTGAATCCGTTTTGTAAGTGGACGGTGAAATCTCTATATTTTATGGGAAAATAATCTTGCAGAATGACGGCAGTTCGGTCTGTGCCAAGCACCGGATCTGGCATCCCTTACGGAGGCAATCAAGCACAAACGGCACATTACCATCAGCCTGGGCTAAACTCAAGCACACGACTGCGTTTTCATCTCCCGGCTTTGCGCGGGTTATTCCGTGTGTGCATACACATCGCGCAAACGAATAGGGTAGCGGCAATCTCGCTCGCTGTTCGACAGCAATTCCGATTATGCCGTGAGCAGGTCACACTCGGCGCACGCCCCCACGACACGCCGCCGGGGCCTCGGTGCCATCTGGTCTTTAGGGTACTGCGTTTGTCGGCTGTCACAGCGGTGTTCGGGACTGCAACCGCACTGCTCGCGCTTCGGTGGGTCGCCGACTGGACATTCGCTGCCAATGGACTGGTCAGGAGCTACCACTTCGCTGGGTCATCGCTACCCACGAATCACACGCTTCGGACCGGGATACGCCCCCCGCGGATGCTTCGAGATCGGCCCCCGGATGCGTCATCATGGCAGGAGGTAACAAGATGTTTCGCAGCAACTTACGCAGCGTGCAGCGCGCGCAAACGATTTCGGAGCTTGGATCGGAACGCGGTGCCGAGTGGTCCGTTTTGCGTGGTTCGAGGACGGAGAAATGCCGCGAGCGGGAAGTAGTGGGAGGAAAACGCCGATGGGTGGCCGAATTGCCCGATGGTGGCTCTGCGGCCCAAAAGATCGGCTCGCACCAGCCGAAGCAATACTGACGGCCCGCCTGCGGCCCGCGGCCAGTTGTTCTGAAGGGCTTGGGGATAGGTTTCCGCTCCGCACGCGATTACAATCCGCGTGTCGGCCTGCCGTTCACCTTTCCCACCTGCGGAGTCCTGTCATGCGGAGAATCGCGTTCCTCCTCGCCGTCGTCGCCCTGTGCGGTGCCGGTTCCGTTGCCCAGAGCGCCGATAAGAACAAGCGGCTGCTGCTGGTCACGCACAGCGGCGGGTTCATTCACGGGTCCGTTGGCACCGCCGAAGAGGTGCTGAAGGCCATCGGGCCGGCGAGCGGGTTCGATGTCACCTGCTGGCGGTTCACCGGCGACCCCGACGCACAAGACAAGAGTGGAAAGACGGCGCTCCAGGTTTACAGCGACCGCTTCCGGGGTGCAACCAAGTTGCCCGTCGAGAAAGAGAACTGCGGGCGGATCAACAAGGAGACGCTCAAGAACTTCGACGTGGTGCTGTTCTTCACAACCGGCAACCCGCTGACAAAGGCCGAACTCACTGACCTGCGTGAGTGGGTGAAGGCCGGTGGCGCACTCTGCGGCACGCACTGCGCCACCGACACGCAGTACACCGACACCGTTTACGGCGACCTGATCGGCGGGTACTTCAAGGGGCACCCGTCGGGGTTACAGAAGATCAAGGTGAAGGTCGAGGACCCGAAGCACCCCGCCGCCGCCGGCTTCACCAACGGGATGGACTACCAGGACGAGATGTACATCTTCAAGGACGCCCCGTACTCGCGCGAGCGGCTGCACATCATCTTCAGCGTGAGCGATTGGACCAACACCAAACTGCCCGGCAACCTCGTCCGGAAGGACGGCGACTACGCGATCGCGTGGTGCCGCGAGGAGGAGAAGGGGAAGGTGTTCTACACATCCTTCGGGCACGACCCGAAGGTGTGGAAGGACGAGAAGTTCCAGTCCCACCTGTTCGGCGGGCTGCGGTGGGCGACCGGTCAAGCGAAAGGCGACGCCACCCCGAGCGGCGCGAAGAAGTAATACCAAATCCGGTTGAAGAGTAACGGCGGTTGGGAGCGCCACCCGCCTGCTGACGCAGGCGGGTCGACAAGTTGCGGTCGCCCCGCCTGCGTCAGCAGGCGGGTGCAACCTACACTCTGCCGAGCGGTTACTCTTCAACCGGATTTGGTATAAGAGGCCGGAAGAGGCCGTGCGCGACGCCTTCGACCGGGTGGGCCGGGTCAAGTTCTTCTCCCGCGGCGAGTTCAAGGTGCGGGCGAGTGGGTGTTGACGGTCGATTACTGGGTGGCACCGACCGTCACGTGCTGGGTGCTGCTGGTACTCGGGGTGTTCTTCCTGTTCCTGCTCGGACTGTTGCTGCTGCTGATCCCGTACACCACCAAGGGCGAGATGCAGCGGGTGTTGTCGAACGCGGTTCGCGACGCGCGCGACAACATCGAACGCGAGGGGGACTGATACTCTGGTGCGTTTTGTTTCTTCATCCACGGCCCGGTCGTTGGCTACTGTTTCTGCTGCCTTTGTGGCACAGACATTCCTGTCTGTGCGACGCGGGAAGGCCGCACAGACAGGAATGTCTGTGCCACAAGTAGCAGACGCAACCAGTCTGATCGCCGATCGGCGTTCCGGCCTGGATCGCGAAGACAGACACCCATCCGGATCGGGTATCAGGGTCAGACGCTTGCGTTTACGCGATTCCGAGCCGTGTGACATCAGCCGGATAGCGTCGCCCCTGGCGTCGGTTTTCTGATCTCAACCACGGCGTATTTGTGAACTTTCTGGCGCATTTGCATTTGGCCGACGGTGATGCGGGCGACATGACCGGCGGCATCGCGGCCGATTTCGTGCGGCACCCGGACCTGGCGGCACTGGCCCCGGACGTGCTGCGCGGGGTCATGCTGCACCGTGCCGTTGACGGGTTCACCGACCGCAACCCGATCACCCTCCGCAGCATCAGCCGCATCTCCCGGGAGTTCGGCTGGTTCTCGGGGATCGTCATCGACATCTACTACGACCACATCCTCGCGCGCGACTGGCGCACCTATAGCGCAGAATCACTGAGGGCGTTCGCGACCCGCAGCTACGCGGTGCTGGAAGACCGACACGGCGCGCTGCCCGGGCACGCGCGCGACTTCATCCGCACGTTCATCGATCAGGACCGGTTGAACCTTTACGCCACACGCGAGGGGATTCAAGACACCCTGGCGCGGGTGTCGCGGGTGATCGCCGAGCGGATCCCGAACCGCGCGATGTGGCTGCCCGACGCGATGCCGCTGCTCATCGCACGCGACGCCGACTTGGCCGCGGACTTCCACGCGTTTTACCCCGAACTGATGGCGTTCGCCGCCGGGCAGAAGGCGCGCTGACCGCGGCCCGGCGAACCTCGGTGTGTCGGGCGTGTCTTCGTGTCAGACTCATCATCAAACTCACAGCCCGATTCACAGCCCATGCCCAAACTGAACCAGATCAACGCCGTCGTCACCGCACGCAAGGGCGAGGCCGAGAAGCACGTCACCGAGTTGTACAAACTGATCCAGAAGGAGCAGCTTTTCACGGGTCGCGAACGGACGTACCGCCCGCTCGACGAAGTGAACGGGCAGAAGCTCCCGCCCGAAAGCCAGCGCGTCCAGCAGCGGGCCGACGACCTGGTTCGTCAGGCGCGCGAGAAGTGGACGGAGCTGTGGAACCTCGTGTTCACCCAGGACACGGGGAACCAGTCGGCGCGGGCCGACATCGTTGTGGACGGCAAGGTGATCCTGGCGAACGTGCCGGTCACCACGCTGCTGTTCCTCGACAAGCAGGTGAACGACCTCGAAACCTTCGTATCGAAGCTCCCGACCCCAGACCCGGCGGAGGAGTGGGCACACGACCCGAACACCGGCCTGCTGCGCAGCAAAGCGACCGAGTCGCTGCGCACCAGCAAGGAACCGACGGTGATCGTGAAGTACGAGGCGACGAAGGAGCACCCGGCTCAGACGGAACTGTTCACCAAGGACGTGCCGGTCGGGACCTGGACGCAGATCGTGTACAGCGGCTGCATCGCCACCGACCGCAAGAACGCGATCCTGGCCCGGGTGCGGAAGCTGCAAGACGCGATCAAGGTGGCGAAGGAGCAGGCGAACCTGTTCGAGGTGGAACGCCAGAAGGCCGCCGAGGCGCTGTTCGCGTTCGTTCTGGGCGAGTGATCTCGGTCACAGGGTTCTAAAACCGGGTCGCGGTGCCATCGAGAGCAGCAGCAACCCGGGAAGCCCAGAGTGGAATTACTCCGGTCGGCGTCAGCGCCGACGACGGACCGTGCGGCGTGGCTTAGCGCCGCCGGCGATCCAGTCGTGAATGAGCTTCAGTTCCTTCTCGTTCGGCCCCGGCTTCCCGTCCGGCGGCATGGTCGCGTCGGGCGGTTTCATGGAGAGGTAAAGCGAACTGTTCTCCGGGTCGCCGGGCTTGACGATCGCGCCACCCGTGCCGCCCTTCAAAATGGCTGCGGCGGTGCGCAGGTCAACGCCGGCTTTCGGTTTGCCGGCGGCCCCGTGACAGTTGTTGCAGTAGGACCGGAAGATCGGTTCCAGTTCTTTGAAGGCGACCGGCTTTGCGGTGACCTTCTTCGGCTCGGGCTCTTTCTTCTTGGGAGCGGGTTCCGGCTCCTTCTTTTTAGGCTCGGGCTCCGGTTCTTTCTTTTTGGGTTCGGGCGTCGGCTCCGGCTCCTTTTCCTTCTCCTTGGGCATCGGCTCGGGTTCGGGCTCCTTGGCTTTCGGCTCGACCGTCGGAGTAGCAGGCGGCTTTACCACCGGTGTCGCCTGCGCCGTGGACCGATCTGGATCTTTCTTGGCCTCAACGATTTCGACCTTCGGCCTGTTCGCACCGGCCCACACGCCGAAGCTGAACCCGATGAGGGCCAACCCGGCGTAAAGCGAGCCGAAAAACCACTGCCCGTTTGTCGAAAGGGTGTTACGGGGGAGCGGAGCTTGGTCGTCGTCCGGATCGAAATCGCGCGAGGCGCGTTTGCTCGCCATAGGGTGCCCGGTGCGGGAGGTGTGCAATCCGGCGGGGCCGGTGGTACTCGGGTCAACTCGATCTTAGCTCAGACGGAGCGGCGCGGCCAAGAGTTTCCCGGCGGGCTGCAACGCAAAGAAGCCCCGGTGTCCCGGGGCTTCCTCTCTCAACTGGAACCGGATTGAGAACCTGCGTTCCCATTCGCGCTAATCGGCCTTCTTTGCCTCGACGCGAACCACCATCACCTTATCTTCCTTCTTCTCGGTGACTACCTTCACGCTGGACCCCGGCTTCAGATCTTCGACCTTGCACTCCTTGCCGTCACACGTCACTTTCGCGCTGGCGGGGATGGTGTGCGTGTGCTCGTGCTTGCCGTCCTTGTCGGTCATCGTCAGCTTGCCGGCCTCGGCCTTAACCACTTTACCCTCATGGGTCCCCGGTTTGGCATCTTCCGCGCGGGCGGTGTTGAAAGCGAACACCAGAGCGGCGACCGCGGCCAAGGCGAACGTGCGACGAAGCATAGCGAGCCTCCGTGGAGATGGGAGAAGCGTTCCCGGTTATCAGGCGGGAACGGGAGGCTACCACAGCAACCGGCGCGCCGCGTCCGGAGTTATGCCGCCAGTGCCGCTCGGGCGGCTCGCAGAGCGATCCGATAGTCCCGCCGCCGGTGGCGTCGCACCGGCACCCGGTTAATCGTTGCCGTCCGGGTGGAGGCAACAGCCGATCGGGGCGACGTTTGGGAGGCCCGGCTTTTACGGACGATTTTGATGGTGCAGCGGGCAAGCGCAACGATCTGAAACAACATGCCCGCGGCGATTACGGCTTGAAGGGTGAGTGCGAGAGTTTGGGTCCACATGGCGTTGGCTGCCTGCGATTGGGGGTCGCGTGAGTAACGCCCTCTCGCAGGCAACTTGCGCCGACTCTCGTTGTTAGCGACTGCCGGCCACAAGGGCGCCGCGCGTCTCTTCAGCAGCGGTTCTTGTCGCTTCGCCCGCAGCGACTTGGGAACCGCTCTCCGAGGCCGTAGCAGCGTGGGCGTTCGGGAAGAACTGAGGGGTAACGAGGTGCGGCACGATTCCGTTTACCAACCCGAAAATCACACCACACCCGACAAGGACCGAGCACGCGAACATGAGGAGCAGTTTCATGGAGAGTCCCTCCCGGTGAGCCACAGCGTTCCGGGGACATTATTCCCCACAAACGCGACTCACTAAGAAGCAATACCGGTGCCCGCGGCCGAGTTAATACGTCTCGCGTGAACCGGTAGCGGTCGGGAAAGGGACAGAAGCTGCGTGCCGCAGCGCGGTTACCAGCTCTCGTTGTCTGCGGCGCGCGGCGCAGATGCGCCTTCTGCCATCGGCCGGATGAGGAGGACGAGACCGACGGAAACCACCGCCGCGCTGGCGAACACGCCGAAGATGACGTTCAGCGGCGTGTTCCGGTCGCGGAGCACACCGAACCCCCAATCTGCGAGTCCCCCGCAACTGATGCTGACGAGGTTCATGATGCCGTACCCGGTGGCGCGCAGTTCCGGTCGAACAATCTGGCACAGGATCGGCATGTTGTTGCAGTCGAAGAACCCCCACCCGAGCCCGAACAGCACCAGGAACGCGACCGCCACGCCGAGCGTGTCGGCGTTCCCGACGCCGAACATCGCCGGGATGATGAGACACATGCCGATTGCACTGACGTTGATCCGCCCGCGCTCGGTACGCCGCATCCAGTGGTCCGCGAGCCACCCACCGAGGAACGCTCCGCCGATCGCCGCCGCCTGCCAGTAGACCGTAGCCGCGACACCCGCTTTCCCCTGACCGATGCCGAACTGCTCCTTGAGGATGGCGGGCATCCAGTCCCGCACCACCCACCCCGCCAGGGCCGGAAGCGTGAAGTACAGCACCAAAAGCACGAACGAGACGTTCGTTAACAGTTCCTGAATTGCATGCACCGGAGAGAGGTTCGCCTCGATCGGGGCGTCGGGCGGTCGCGGCGCGTCGCGGAGCAGGAGGACGAGGGGAACGGCGTACAGCATCCCGAACACGCCACAGGCGGTAAACGCGAGCCGCCAGCCCAGGTCGGGGGCGTCCGCTACGTAGCCCCCGAACCCGCCCGCGATGACCCCGCAGTAGATCGCCATCTGGTGCAGGCCCACCGCCCGAGACCGTGTTCCGCGGGTGTGAAAGTCGGCGATGAGGGCGAGCGCCGCTGGGATGTAAAAGGCTTCGCTGATGCCCATCAGCGAGCGCGCGACCAGGAGTTCGTTGAACGAAGTGACGTGCCCGGTCGCCCACGTCACGGCGGACCACACGAACAGGCTGCCGCAGATGGTGAACCGGCGGCTGAACCGGTCCGCCACGAAGCCGCCGACCGGACTGAGGAACGCGTACACCCACTTGAACTGCCCGAGCATGAAGCCCCAGTTCTCCTGGGTGGCGATGTCGGGTACGTCGGCCATGACCGAGAACTTCATCGACGCGAGCATTTGCCGGTCGAGGTAGTTGAGCAGCGCGACCGGCCACAACAGCCCGACCGTCAACCATGCCGTGCGAGCGAGCGCGGGGGCGGGGGAGAGGAGCGACACGGTGGGACTACTCCTTCTTGCCGGGTTTAAAGAGCCAGACAGCGGGCGAGCGTACCTCGCCGCTCGTTATCACCCAACCTTCACCCCGGCGAACAGTAACGCGCGGGGTGAGGGGTTGATCCGCTGTGAGCCACTCGGCGCTTGCGTTGTCGTATCGGAGCACCGTTACGACGAACCCGCTGTGTGCGTCTGGTGCGGGGTTGAGCTGCGAGCCGTCGCCGCCCAAGATATAGAAGCCGCTCTCGTCAGCAGGAGTCGGGGACGGCGTACCGACCACCGGATGAGGCAACATGGGTGGTCGAGGGCAATCCGCTTTCGGTTCGTGCAACGCGCTATACTTGAGATATCAGTGATTCGTCTTGCCGTCCTTCCGGTGACGAGTTCTTCCCCAAACCGGTGAACGGCCTTCGGTTGGCGGTGCCGATGCTCGCTTTTCCGCACTCTCCGAACACCACGTTTTGCTCTGTTAGACAGAATTTCGTGGTCACAACGACCCGAATTGGGATAAGCTGTGTCGTCTTGGCCGGGTTGTCCGGCACTGACCCTGTTCGCGTTCACTCAACTGCACATCACTGGAACTGTGACATGAAACTGTTTGCCATCATCACGGCGGGCCTGATGGCTGTTGCTGGCGGGGTGTACTTTTACTCCTCTTCCAACTGCTCAACGTCCACGTGCGGCGCTCCGGTCGCGAAGAGCGGCGGCTGCTGTGCAAAGGAACAGGCCGTAGCAGACTGCTGTGTGGCGAAGGAGGAGTGCTGCGAGACCGTCGAAGCCTGCTGCGCGATCGTGGCGGGCGTCAGCAGTCAGCCGAAGGCGACCGCTTCGGCTTGCTGCGCAGGCAAGGACGAGTGCTGCCTCGTGCAAGCCGCCTGCTGCACCGCGGAGAGCGTTCGCGCGGCCGCGAAGCCGCGCGAGATCAAAGGCTGCTGCGATGAGGCCTGTTCGGCTTCCGCCATTCAGGTCGTCGCCGGTGCCGCGGCGAGCATCGCAAACGTAAAGTAAACCGCGCCGGCTAAGCGGGCGCGGGCGGCTACTCGCTGCTCGCGCCTTCGCTTTCCGCTTCAGTCGGGTCGGCGGCCACCGTCACCGGTGCGCTGGTGCGTTCATAGACCGCACGCCAGACTCCTCCGCCTTTCTCGAGTGCCTTCCTCTCGAAATTGGTGGCGAAGCCAGCGTCCGTTCGTGGCGCGGCGAGCTGCTCCTCTGCGGGACGCAGCTCGAAGCAGGGCATCGCACCGACGATTGCGGTCATCACTCCGAAGTACTCTCCCACATCGGTTGCGATGTACAACCGACCGCCTTCGCGGATGGCACGAGCGGCGTCGGCCGCGAACTCTGGTGTGAATACCCGGCGCTTCTTGTGTCGCGCCTTCCACCACGGGTCCGGAAAGTAGACATGGACGGCTTGAACGCTTCCGGCCGCGACGAAATCGCGGAGGACGAGTTTCGCGTCGGCGCACGCGGTCTTGACGTTCGGGATCTTGCGGACCGCGTAGCGGCTGGCCGCGTAGAGCTGGTACTTCCGGACGATCTCGATGCCCAGGAAGTTCGTGCCCGGGCGCGCGAGCGAGGCGTTCAGGAGGAACAGCCCTTTGCCCGTTCCCACCTCGATTTCGACCGGGTTCGTGTTGCCATAAAACTGCTGCCAGTCGATGCGCTCGCGCGCGACCGGCGCCGCGGGAAGGGCCGCCGCTGCGGCCTTGAGCCCCGCGGTCCGCGCTCCGGCTTCTTGAGGCAACTCCCAGACCCACGGCGCGAGTTCTTCGGCCGAAAGACGCCGCGGCTTACGCACCCCGAAGCTCCTCCATCTTGCCCAGCGGCACACCCGTAATGACGGCCTCAAAGGCGCGCTCGGCGCCAACGTACCCCTTCACCAAGAATCGCGTGAGCCGCCGGTGAACGCGGAGCCCGGTCCCGACGAGCACGAGCCGCTCGCCCGGGCGCACGGTGCGGACGAACTTGGCTTCGTCCACGCCGCCGAGGCCGAGCAGCGAACCGGCCTCGCCGATTTTCTGCGTTGCGTAGTAGTACCCACAGAGTTGCGCGGCCGCCTCGCACATCAGTACGCCCGGCATCAGCGGGAACCCGGGCATGTGACCGCGGGTCCAGAAATCGTCCGGTGTGGCGTCCTTAAAGCCCACAATGACATGCGCCGACGGATCAACGTGCACGATCCCGGTGAGCATCTCGAACTCGTACCGGTGCGGGTTAACGGCCCGGATCTCCTCGATCCAGGCGATGGGCCGAGAGAAGTCGAACGCGGTCGGGTCGAGCACCGGTCCTTCGGCGGACATGAACACTCCTTGACAGCGGTTGGGTCGGTCGCGGGCGACCTGCGGTTCACTCAACGAGATCGAGCACCTGCGGCAGTTCGGTCACGAGCGCGTCGGGGCGGAGGGCCGGGTCTTTGAGCTGTTCGCCGGTCGCGGTGAGGCTGGTCTTGTCGCCGGCGAACAGGGCCGTGCGGAAGCCGTGGCGCTTCGCCGGGCCGATGTCACGCTCCAGGTTCGATCCGACGTGCAGAACTTGGGCGGGAACGAACCCGCGGCCCGCCGCCAGTTCGGCCGCCGCCTTGAACAGTGTGTCCGACGGCTTGCGGGCTTTCCGGTCGCTCGAAACGATCTGCATCGCGGGCGGGATGACGGCGCGCAGCTCGAAGTCGGGGTTCTGCTGCCGCACGCACCGCTCGAGTTGTGCGGCGGTGAAGCACTGCCCGTCCGCCAGTAGCCCCTGGGCGACCCCGCGGCCGGCGAGTTGTGTCAGCGCGTCGGCCGCGCCCGGGTACGCACCGGCACCTTGAATGCTGGCGTGGTAGAAGTACGCGATCTTCTTGACGTATTCCGCCAGCGTTCCGTATTGCATCGCGTCGAACGTGTACTCTTTCTGCTGCAACTTCTTAACGATGTCGTCCCAGATGCGTTCGGTTTGAACCTCGGGGAACTTCTCGCCCCCTCCTCCGGTGAGCCGGAGGGTGCTGAGCGCCTTGTTAAACAGCTCCCGCATGTACTCCGACGGCGCCCCGGGCTTTCGGCTCATCGAGTTCCACATCTTGAACTCTTTGATCACCTTCTCCAGCGCCGCCGCGGTGATGAAATCCTTTTCGTGCTCGAACTGGATGTCGCCCGTGGGGACCGAAACGAGCGTCCCGTACACGGTCCAGAACACGCACTTGACGGGCATCGCCGTGAGTGACGGCTTGGCCTTGGGCGCGTCGATCTTGGGTGCCGGTGGCCACGGCAGGTCCGGACGGTCGTGGATCTTCTCGACGTACTGCTCGAGTGTGAGCGGCATGACCCGGCCCCGGCGGCAAGTTGCGGTCCGTCGTTGAGTTGCGCGTCAAGTTCGTAACGTAGCAGCCCGCGCCGGCGGAAGCAAGTTGCCAAACCGTGCCCCCAGCGAGTTCGTTACTCGGGCGGCTCCGCAAATTCGTTCAACAGTGCCTTGTGCCGCTCGCCGGAGGCAGTAAGGTGAAACCGCCGTCGGTCCGCACTCACAATTTCAATGGTGATGCGGAGGTGCTCGCGCGGAAGCGCGGTCTCGACCTTGTCGGCCCACTCGATGACGCACACGCCGTCGCCACGGAGGTACTCGTCCGCCCCCAATTCGGCAAACTCGGTCGGCCCCGAGAGGCGGTACGTGTCGAAATGATAAATCGGCAACCGGGCCGGGTATTCCTGGATCAGCACGAACGTGGGGCTGTTCACCGCGGCCGGGTTCTTGACCGACAATCCCTCGGCGATCGCGCGCGTGAGGTGGGTCTTGCCGGCGCCCATCTGACCCACCAGTGCCACCACGGCACCCGGGAAGAGAAGGGTGCCGAGCTTCCGGCCGAAGGCTTCGGTCGCCGCGAGGTCGGCAATGGTGTGGGTGTGAGGCATGGGAGTTGCGCCAGCCGGCAGGTGCGGAAAGGTGCCGGCGCTCACGGGCGCGAAATTCGTTTCGCGCCCGTGAGCGCCGGCACCATCTGCGGACAAGCAGGGCTGGTCACTTCGCTTTCACTTTGTTGCTTTTGGCCGCCTTGTGTCGCAGGTAGGCGTGCATGAACTGGTCGAAGTCGCCGTCGAGGACATCGTTGACGGCGGGCGTCTTCACGTCGATGCCGTCGCGCTCGTCGCGGACCAGCGTGTACGGCTGGAGCACGTAACTGCGGATTTGGGAGCCGAACGCGATTTCGCCCTTGGCGTCGTAGCTCTTCACCGCGTCGCCCATCCGCTTCTGCTCTTCGACGGCTTCGAGCCGGGTCTGAAGCATCTTCAGCGCCTCGGCCTTGTTCTTGTGCTGGCTCCGGCCCATCCGGCACTCGGCCCGGATGCCCGATTTGTGGATGAGGCGCACGCCCGACTGCGTCTTGTTGACGTGCTGACCGCCCGGCCCGCCGGTGCTGAAGGTTTGCACCTCGTAGTCGGTGTCCTTGATGACGATCTCGATGTCGTCGGGCAGTTCGGGGAGCACGTCGATCGCCGCGAACGAGGTCTGGCGCGTGTCGCCGCCGCCGAACGGGCTGATGCGCACGAGCCGGTGAACGCCGATTTCCGACTGCATGTAGCCGTAGGCGTAGGGGCCGATGATCTTGAACGACACGCTCGCGACGCCGGCCTCCTGGTTCGGCTCGATGTCCTCGTCCTCGATCGAAAACCCGTGCCGCTGCGCCCACCGCCCGTACGCGCGGAACAGCATCTCGGCGAAGTCGCACGCGTCGGTGCCGCCGGCCCCGGGTTTGATCGTCACGATCGCGGACCGCGAGTCGTGCTTCCCGCCCATCATGATTTGAAGCTCGAACGCCTCGTACTGCGTTTCGGCCTTCTGGAGCGCGGGCTCCAACTCGGACTCGAACGCGGCGTCCTCCTCGGCCAGCTCGGCCATCGCTTTGATGTCGTTTGCGGCGGCCGTCAGCTCTTCGTAGGGCTTGAGCAGCGCGTTACAGACCTTCAACTGGCCGATAACGCTTTTGGCCTTCTCGGGATTGTTCCAGAAGTCGCCCTCGGCCTGTTTGGCCTCGAGCTGGTCCCGCACCGCTGTTTTGCCAGCGATGTCAAAGAGAGTCTCGCACTTGGGTGAGCCGGGTGCAGAGTTCATCGGTCCGGCGGCGGAGGTCCGGGTTCATCGCGGGGTCGTCCTTCCGTATTGCGTGCGGCGCAACGGCCGCACGTCGAGTTAGACAGTAGCATAGCGAACGGGGTTCAGCGCCAGAAGGCCAGCCGAGTCGCCGAGGGAGCTGAAACCACGGGCGCTGGTTCACAACGGGTCGTCACATGAGCAAGCTCGCAAACAAGGTCGCGGTGGTCACGGGCGGCGGGTCGGGGGTCGGCAAGGCGACGGCCGCGCTGTTCCTGAGCGAAGGCGCCAAGGTGGTGATCGCCGGCCGCGACGCGGCGAAACTCGCCGCCGTCGCCCAAGAGCTGAACGCCGGCGGCGCGCTCGTCACGGCGCCGACCGATGTCACCAAACCGGACCAGTGCGCCGCGCTGATCGAGCTGGCGACCCAGACGTTCGGCCGGGTCGACGTGCTGGTCAACAACGCCGGCACCAACATCAAAGACCGCACGCTCCGCGAACTCACGCCCGAGTCGTGGGACATGATGATCCGCACGAACCTTGACGGGGCCTTCTACTGCACCAAGGCCGTCCTCCCGCAGATGCTCGAGCGCAAGGACGGGGTGATCGTGAACGTGGTGAGCGTGGCCGGGAAGCGCGCGAACCCGCTCGGCGGAGCGGCCTACGTCGCCGCAAAGTTCGGCATGGGCGGGCTCGGACTGGTGCTGTCGAACGAGGAGAAGGACAGTGGCGTGCGGGTGAGCAACGTGTACCCGGGCGAGATCGACACGCCGATTCTGGCCGCCCGCCCCAGGCCGGTCACCGAGGAGCAGCGGTCGGTCATCCTGAAGCCCGAGGACGTGGCCGAGGCGGTGCTGTTTGTGGCCGGGTTGCCGCCTCGCGTGTCGATCCCCGAACTCGTTATAAAGCCGACGGTGCAGATGTATTGGTGAGGCGCAAGACCGGGGGCGTGCTGTTGGGCGCCGCTTAGGTGAAAAGCGGTCAGGTGGCCACCCTGCCTGAAGAGAAGTTGCGATTTTTAGCCTATTTTTTCTTTCGAGAGCATGTATAGTCAAATCAGCCGCAGGGGGCGGACCCCGGCGGCGAGGAAGATTTGGAACCGGTCTTCGCGTATGCGGTTTGGTCCTTCGGCGGATCGGCTTTGAAGCCTAGCGACAGCTCATCACTGCCTTGCGCACGCTCCCAAGCTCGTCGAGTTGGCCCGTTCCACTACGCCGCTCTCGCGTTCAACAGTCCTCTTGCGATCCAACCTTACACATTCGCGGCGGGCTGCTGGTGCGGGCAGTGGATCTGTTTCTCCGCGTCTTCCCGAGAGCGATGCCGCTCTCGGTCCAGTTGAGTGCCCGACCGGGTCGGTGAAGAAGCCCGGTCGGGGGGGAATGACATGGCGAGCAAGAATCTGTACGTCGGCAACCTGCCGTTCACGACAACGCAGGCCGATCTCGAGCAACTGTTCGGCAACTACGGCACGGTCACCAAGACTCAGGTGGTCTCCGATCGTGAGACCGGCCGGAGCCGTGGGTTCGGGTTCGTTGAGATGTCCAGCGGGGCGGACGAGGCGATTGCCGCTCTGAACAACGCGGAATACCAGGGGCGGCGGCTCACGGTTAACGAGGCTAAGCCCCGTGAAGAGCGCCCCCGCGGCGGCGGTGGCGGCGGCTACGGTGGTGGCGGCGGCGGGTACGGCGGTGGTGGCGGTGGGTACGGCGGCGGTGGCGGCGGTGGCCGTCGAGGTGGTGGCGGTGGGTATGGCGGCGGTGGCGGCTATGGTGGCGGCGGCGGCTATGGTGGCGGCGGCGGTCGTGGTGACCGTTACTAACCATATCTGAACTGTTCGGATCGGGTCGTGGCGGCACCGCTTGCGCAGTGCCGCCACGACCCGACTTGGTTTAGAGGCGCAGCGCTTTTGCCCCTGACCTGGGGCGTGCAGGTGGAAAATGCGGGACGCGGATGCTGGCGTCTCGCCGGTCGGCCGGTTAGCATTTTTTTACGCACCGATCCGATGGGAACCGTACATGCCCACCTCAACGTTCGACACGGCACACCTGAACGATTGCCTTCAGCGTTGGCGCAACGGCGAACGCGAGGCGGCCGACGAACTGCTAAACTGCACTAAGGAGCGGCTCGAACGCTTGGTCCGCCGGATGTTTCGGGCGTTTCCGAATGTTCGCCCCTCTGCGGACGTTGGGGATGTGCTTCAGAACAGCATGGTTCGGCTCCTGCGCTCGCTCCGCACGATGCGCCCGGCAACGACGCGCGATTACTTCAACCTCGCGGCGGTTCACATTCGCCGCGAGTTGCTCGACCTGGCCCGGCGGTGTAAGAGCAAGCCGTGCGTGTCGTTCGAATTCGCGGGCGTGACAGGATCGCGGCACGAACCGGCGGTCGAGGTGCCGGCGGATTTGGATTTCTGGGTCCGGTTCCATCAGGCTGTCGACGAACTCCCCTCTGAGGAGCGCGAGGTTGTCGGGCTGATTTTCTATCACGGATGGAAACAGGCGCAGATCGCGGAACTGTTCGGAGTCGACGAGCGGACGGTTCGGCGCCGCTGGCGGCGCGCCTGTGAACACCTCCGCAAATTGGTGGGCGACGACTGTTCGTGACCGCGGCTACCGCACGAGGACACGCAGGTCTCCTGCGCGCCTCGTTAAGCCGATGCGATCGAGGTACTCGCACACCGGCACCGCGTACTTTCGGGTGGTCCCGAGCAGATCCCGGATCTCGGCCACCGTTGCGCCGGGGCCGGTCGTCAAACGTTCCGTCACCCGCCGGCGCATCTCGGCTTCCGCTTCTGCGGACAGATAGAACTCGGAAGTGATACGCACGAGGAACCCCTCGGCGCACGCGACCTCGAAGATGTCACCGAGGGCCGCCGCGTTACCGCCGGCTTGGTTCGCGAACTCCTTCGGCTCTGGTGGGGTAAACCCGCCCGCCGTGTGCGCGTCCACGATCTTGTCTTTCAGCTTCCGCTGGTTCACGCTCAGCTTCGGTTTGAAGTCGGCACGGGCGATGCGTCGCGCATCTCCGACGACCTTTTTCGCGCGGATCAGGCGGTCCGTGACCGCCTGGAGCAGTTGCTCGTCGCCGACGTAGTCGAGCCGGGCGAGCACTTTCTGCCGGTCGTGGTTGGTGACGAGCGGGTGATCGGCATGCAGCATGGCGAGAGTGCCGAGGATGCGCGTTTCGAGTTCCGCGATGCGATCCGGGTGAACCAAGAGGGTGTGGTTGGCCGCGAGCGTGATCGGGATCAGCTTTCCGGCGCTAATCAGCCCGCTCACCAAAGGTCCCACGTGCTCGGGCTCCGCGCCCGCGGCACGCACGAGGTCGTCCGGGGTGAACCCGTGGAACCCCGCGAACCACGCCGTCGCAAGGGTTCGCGTTTCGGGGGCGTCCGACCACAAGCGCTCGATCTGCTCGATGGCCTCGGTGTGCCGCCGCCGCACCTTGGTGGCACTCGGCTGAAGCACCTGACCGCCGCCGAGCGTGCGCTCGGCCGACGAGTCGCGCACGACGAACGGTTGGCCCCACACGACAGTCACCGGATCTTCGAGGAACAGTTGGGCGAGCCCCCACTGACCGGGGGGAACGGTGTCGCAATCGAGGAGCGAGACCGTTGCCATTACTTCCGCCGTACCGACGTGCAACCGGACCGGGAGCCGGTGCTTGATCGCGTGCGTTCCGTCGGCCGGAACCGTGAGCCGCACGGTCACGACCTTGCTCGCGGCGAGGTAGCCGGGGCGGGCGAGTTCCTGCCCGCGCCGCACCGCCTCGTGCGGCACGCCCGCGAGGTTCACGGCGGCGCGCTGCCCGCGGTGAACCTCCTCCACCGGGCGGCCGTGGTTGTTCAGCCCACGCACCCGCACCCGTTCCGAGGTGCCGTCCCCCTTGTGCCACTCCAGTTCGTCGCCGGTTGCTACCGAACCCGACACGATGGAACCGGTGACGACCGTGCCGTGCCCTTGAACAACGAACGCGCGGTCGATCGGCAGCCGCAGCCATTCGGCACCGGTGCGCTGCTGAACCGTGGCGCACAAACCGGCGAGCGCCGCCCGCAGTTCCGCGATCCCGAGCCCGGTGTGTGCGGAGGTGTGGACAATCGGCGCGTGCTCGAGGAACGAGCCCTGAACCAGTTCCCGCAGTTCCAGCCCGACGACCTCGCGCGTGGTTTCGTCCACGAGGTCCGCCTTGGTGAGCGCGATCAACCCGTAGCGCACCCGGAGCAGTTTGAGGATTTCGAGGTGCTCGCGGGTTTGCGGCATGACCGAGTCGTCCGCGGCCACGACCAGCAGCGCGAGATCAATCCCGGTGGCACCTGCGAGCATGTTTTTGACGAACCGCTCGTGACCGGGCACGTCAACGATGCCGAGCCGGACGGCCCCGAGCTCCAGGTGCGCGAACCCGATGTCGATGGTGATGCCGCGGGCCTTTTCTTCCGGGAGCCGGTCGCAATCGATGCCGGTGAGCGCTTTTACCAGTGACGTCTTGCCGTGGTCGATGTGTCCGGCGGTGCCCAGGATCAGGTCGCGCATGTTCGTGTTCGTCCGTCGGCCGGTGAGGACGAGTATTCTACCGCGCACGCGGTGCGGACGAGCCGTGGGAGCCACTCGCATAATCGAAACAGGCTGCGCGCGTGAATCCGCGCGCCCGGCAGAGCTGTAAACGCACAGAGCGGTTTCAGTTGTTGGGCGGTGCGAACCCGGTGAGCTTAACCGAACGGATGTGGAGCCGGTTCTCGGCGCCGACCGCGAGCGCGTCCACCTGACACCGTAACGGGCTCGTGCCGCGAGTCACCACCACTTCGACGGTTTTCCAGGTCCCGTTCGAGTTCGGGAGGAGCGTGCGACCGATCCATTTGCGGTCGTCGATGTTCTGGAAGTATGCGGCCCCGTGCCCGGTTCCGGTGGTGCGGTAGGTGACCTCGAGCCGCAGGTGCTCGCCCTTCGCGAACGCCAAGCCCATCTCGTCCTTCTCTTCGAGCCGGAAGGCGATTTGGGCCGAAACCGGTTCGCTCAAGTTGGTGAACCCGATGGTGCGAGCGCCCGCGATCGTGCCGCCGCGCCACGCGCTCACGGTGTCGGGCTTCCACGCACCCAAAGTGACGCCCTTCAACTTGAGATCCGGGTCCGTGCCTGAGGTGGTGATGTGTCCGCGCTTCGTCATGTCGAAGCCCGGCAGAAGGTCGGCGGACCAGTTGACCCACTCGTGACCGGTTTCGGTCGGGTTCGGTTCCGCAACCGTGATGCTCCCGAGGTAAAGCGTTCCGGCGGGGTCGCTGTTGTGGAACTCGAGCAGCCCGCCGCTCGCGCCGCGGAGGTCGATTAACCGCTCCTCCGTCCGCCACCCGGTACCGACGGCCGGCCGGACCACCTCCCACGCCGGCCGCGCGTCGTCGGGTTTGAACTTTATCGCAACCGCCTTCTCACGCACCGCAGCCGCGTATTCAAGTTTCAGCCGCACAACTGCCGATGGCGCGCCGAACCGCGCGCTAAAGAGCATTGCCGACCCCGGGCCGCTGGCGGTCCGCAACCCGATCGCCGGTCGCGCGTCGTGGACCGTGGTAAACAGCTCCATTTCGGAGTCCTTGTTCCAGCACCGCGCGGACCAGTCCGGTGGCAGCGTCCCGTCGCCCGACCGTGCGACGAGGAACGGCGCTTTCTTGTTCGGGTCCACCGGATCGACCTTCAGCCCGACGCGCTCCACGAAGGGCTTGAGGTCTGCGGGGTTTAGCGCGGCGCGAAGCTGCTCCGTACCCGCTACCGGAGGAGTCGTTTTTACGATCGGCGGGGATGTTCTCGGAGGCATCGCCGATTCCGGCCGGGGCTGCGGGGCCGGCGGAACGTTCGGGGTAACCTCAGACGCGGGCGCCGTCGAGCGGGTGGCACGGTCCGACGGTTTCTCCCCACCGGTTCCCAGCCAGACCGCGACTCCTGCGGCCACGAGAAGACCTGCCACGAGCGCCGCAACGGCCAACCGTCGGCGCCGCCGCGGCTTCGATTTGCCCGGAGCCCGGGCGGGCGCGGGGCGTTCGCGCATCGTGTCGCCGGCACTCAGCTCGACCGTTCCCTCGGCCGCCCCGGACGGGTCATCGACAATGTTCGACGAAGCCGGATCGCCGCCCCCCGCGGCCCCCAGAACCGCGCTGCTGGGGCTCACGCGCGCGAGAACGGGAGCGCTCTTCCCCTGGTACGTGTGCGACAGCGCCGCGGCGACCCGCTCGCTGTTCTCGGTCCACGGTGCGAGTGCCGCAACGACTTCCACACCGCTCTGGTACCGGTCGGCCGGTTTCTTCGCCAGCATTCGAGCCACCACCGCCGTCAGTTGCGGCGGCAGGTCGGGGCGGAGTGTGGCGAGCGGCGCGGCGGCGCGGAGCTGATGCTGCATCAGCTTCTGGGTGGTGTTGCCGTCGAACGGCGGTCGGCCGGCCAGGAGCGTGTAGAGCGTCGCGCCCAGGCTGTAAATGTCGGCGCGGCCGTCGGTGTGCGGGCTGTTGATGGCCTGTTCGGGAGCGATGAAGTCGGCGGTCCCGACCACCGCGCCGCGGTCGAGCAGTTCGGTGAGTTTGTCCTGTTCGTCGCCGGACCGGGCCAGTCCCATGTCCAGCACCTTCACCACGCCCTCGCGGTTGCGAATGAGGTTGCCGGGCTTGATGTCGCGGTGAATGAACCCGCGCTCGTGCGCGTGCTGGAGCCCGGCCGCGGCCTGGGCCACGCACTCGGCCGCCAGCGCGACGGGCATCGCGCCCTCGCGGTCCACGTACTGCTGAAGCGTCTCGCCGTCCACGTGCTCCATCACCAGACAGTAGGTGTTCTGGTAGTTCAGCACGTCGAACACACGGACGATGTTCGGGTGGTCCAATGCGCCGGCCGCCCGGCCCTCGCGCAGGAACCGTTCGACCGACAGTTGCGCGCCCTCGCCCTTGACCGGCGCCAGGATCTTGATTGCCGCCTTGCGCCGCAGCTCGTGGCGGTCGGCGAGGTACACCGCGCCCATCCCGCCGCGCCCGAGTAGGTCGAGAATGACATACGGCCCGATTCGGAACCCTTTGTGGCGGCCGGCGAGCAGCTGGGAACTTTGAAATTGGGTGAGGAGTCCGCGCTGGACCAGTACCGCGGCGGCCGATTGCGGGTCGGTCGGGAGCGCATCGGGGGACGGCAGCTCCGCGACCCGCGCCGGAGACAGAATGCCGCTCTTGCGGACCAGTGCCAGCAAATCGGCAACAGAGCTTGGGGCGATGGCTGCCATAGGCCAGTCGGTTCCGGAGCAAGGAACGGGCGACTTAACGCCCTAACAGAGGGCGCGGCGATTCAGCATAGAACAAAAACACGTACCGTGTGAGGGGAAACACTGGCAAAGGAAAAATGCCCACTAATCGTCCCCCTTTTCTCCCCACCGGCGGACCAACCCGTGCGCCACGCCGAGTTGGTCGCAGACCCGGCCGACGACAAAATCCACCATGTCTTCGATTCGCTCCGGTCGTGTGTAGAACGCGGGCATCGCGGGCAGCACGACGGCCCCGGCCTCGGTAACCGTGACCATGTTGCGCAGTGCGATCAGCCCGAGGGGCGTTTCGCGGGGCACCAGCACCAGCTTGCGGCGCTCTTTCAGATGAACGTCGGCGGCGCGGTGGATCAGGTTTTCGGACACACCGTGCGCGACCGCGGCCAGCGTTCCCAAGCTACACGGGCAAATCACCATCCCGCCGGTCAGGAACGAGCCGCTCGCGATCCCGGCCCGGAAATCGCGGAAGTGGTGGTACCGGAGCCGTGACAGGTCCAACCCGTCCCCGCGCGGGCCGAGCAGCGCCGCAGGGGCGAACGCATCGGGGGCCAGAGCGATGGTGCGGCCCGATTCGGTTTCCAGCACTTCGACCGCCGCCGGGCTGATCGTGAGGTGAACCGTGCGACCGGCGCGGAGCAGCACTTCGACCAGGCGCAGCCCGTAAGGCGACCCGCTCGCTCCCGTGAACGCCACAATCAGGTCCGACGCGGCCATGAACGCCTCCGGTATCGAACTCCCTTCCAATCCTACCGTTTCGGACGCACAATGAGTAACAGGGTCCGCACCGTTGGGGGGAGTCATGCGCGCCGCCGTCACCCTCGTTCTCGTCGCCCTCGGCTCTGCGGTGGCACAACCGGAGGGGCCAACCGCCGGACTGTCCAAGTGGCCGTTCGATGAGATCACGCTCGCCAACGGGTCGAAGCTGGAAGGGCTGATCCTGTACGAACTGCCCGACGGGATCGAGTTCCGGTCGGTGTCCCGGCCGCCCGGCCGCCCGACGGTCACGCTGACCAGCTTCCTGAGCAAGGCCGAGATCGCCCGAGTTCGGAAGATGACCGACCAGGAGCGATCGTTCCTGAAGGAGAAGCTCGCGGAACTCGACCCGAGCGGGGAAGGGGAGCGGCGGCGGATGGAGTCGCTCGAACTGGTCCCCGCGGACTGGCCCGAGAAGCCCCGGGCGGCGAAGCTGTACGACTCCGATTACTTCACACTGGTGAGCACCGGGACCGAGGAGTTCACCCGCCGCTCGGCGGTGCGGCTCGAACAGATTTACACCGCCTTCGCGCGGTTCCTGCCGCCGACCGTGAAGAACGCCCGCCCCACGCAAATCATGCTCGCGACCGATCACGAGGAGTACCGCGCGATCCTGGGAGGTGCCAACGTCCTGAACCCGGCGGTCTACGATGCGAGCCGTAACCGGGTGCTATGCGGCAGCGATCTGACCACGCTCGGGAACGAACTCCAGTCGGCGCGCGTCCACCACGCCCAGCAGCTCGCGGGGCTGGACCGGTACGAAGCCGGCGTGCGGAAACTGTACCGGGGGGACGAGCTGGGCCGGCACCTCCGGGCGATCGAGGTCGAGCGGAAGCGGGTGTTCGTGGCGGAAGCCAACAACGGCTACAAGTTCGACACCGCGACCGGGAAGTTGCTGTTCGCCCTCCTGTACCACGAGGCGTTCCACGCCTACGTGTCCACGTTCGTGTACCCGCCGCTCAAGCCGGCCCAGGTGAAGGCCGGGGAGGGGACCGGCGAACTCCCGCGGTGGCTCAACGAGGGGCTCGCCCAGGTGTTCGAGACGGCGGTGGTCGAGGCCGGCGAACTTCGCGCCGACCACCCGGATAAGGAGCGGCTCCAGCGCGCGAAGGACTGGCTGAAGGGCAAGGACGGCGGTACGCTCGTGCCGCTCGCGAGCATCCTGGTGACCGGGCGCGATGCGTTCCTGGCGTCGCACGCGGACCAGAAAGCAGCGTCCGACCGGGCGTACCTGTCGTGCTGGGCGCTGGCCCACTACCTGACGTTCGAGCGCCGCCTGATCGGTACCAAAGCGTTCAACGATTACCTCGTGGCCGTGAACAGCGGTGACGACCCGAAGCAGGCGTTCGCAGCGCTCGTGGGTCAAAACCTGGATGCGTTCGAGAAGGACTGGCACACCTACCTGACCCGTCTCCAACGGAACGGGACGCTGGCAAAATAAGGGCCGTTGCAGGAAATTACGCTGTTGCTGTCCGGGGCCGGCAGCGTAACACCCAATCGGGTTTCGGCGTCGGCGATGACCTTGGGCGTCGCTCCGCCAGCGAGGTCGCGAGCCGATCCGGGGCCGACGCCCTCAGCACCGCCTCGATCCGCGCCCACACCTTTCGCACCCTGAGCCCTCCGGAGCAGAACCCCCGTTACAGCGGCGCGAGCCGAGAACGCCTCGGGGGGTCATTTGCCGCGATCCTCACCCTTGCTGCTGTCGCCCGACTGGGGCGGCGCCGGGTCTTGTGCGCGGATGCCGAACTCCTGTTCGGCGGCGCCGTCGTGTTGCGGCCCTTCGACGGTCGCTTTCTCGGTGTGCCGGCCGGTCACCGTGTCCACCACCTTCTCGACCGCGTGCGCCGCCGCGACCGCGGGCTTGGCGATGATGTCGGGCACGTGCGGCGCCTCGCCCGTCGAGATGTGCCGGCTCAGCACGTACTTCTGGATCAGCGCGCCGGCCACCCCGGACAGGATGGCGACGACCACCAGCGGCTTGTACTCGTTGATCTTGTTGAAGATGTAAAGCACCTGATCGGTGAGGAAGTACGAGAGCCAGAACATAATGTTGACCAGCGGGATCGCGTAAATCACGTCCGCCAGCATGAACCGCCCGACCGGCACCCGCAGTACCCCCGCCATCACGAAGATCGGCCCGCGGATGCCCGGCAGCAGCCGCGCGCCCAGAAGGATCATGATCCCGCGGTCGTGAAAGTTCTTCTCGATCTGCTCCCGCTTCTCCGGCGTCACGATCCGCCGCTGCACCCAGCCCACCTGGAGCAGCCGCCGGCCCCAGATGCGGCCGACGGCGTACAGCGAGCCGTCCCCGATCACCACCCCGGCCATCAGGACCGGGAGCATGATGTACCACCGCAGCGGCGGGTCGCCGTGGCCCACCATGATGCCGGCGGTGATGACGGGCAACTCCTCCGGGACCGGGACGACGGACGCCGAGGCGATCAGCGCGGTGAACACGCCGAGGTAGTGGTAACCGGACTCGCTGAGGTGCTCGAGCATCAATGACGACCCGTGGGGCCCGCCCGGTGCGCGCGGGCCATCAGATCAAGTTACCACCGGCCGCGCGGCGCGGTCAGGGTTTTGTGTTTGGGGTTCCGCGTTTTGTGTTTACTCTGTGGCGGTCCGGGCGCGCGACCGGCCGGGCGCCCTCTCCACCTAACGCGATCGGCACTATGAAACTCGGACTGATAAACTCGGCGTGGGCGCAGGCGGGGAAGGGCACCGCGTTCGGCATCCGGCAGACGAAGGCCATCGGGTTCGACTCCATCGACATCTTCGCCGACCCGCTCGACACCGGCGCCAAGGAGCGGAAGCTGATCCGCACGGAGTGCGAGCGGGCGGGGCTGCCGGTCGTCAGCGTCGCGTGCGTCGCGGTCGGGCTGATCGACTTCAACCCGAGCGTCCAGCGGTTCCACCTGTCGCGCTGCAAGGCGTACCTGGATTTCTGTTACGAACTCGGTGCGCAGAACCTGCTGCTGGTGCTCGGCGAGTACATTTGGGAGCGGCAGGTCATCGCGCCCGCGGAGCAGTGGCGCGCCGGCGTCGAGCACCTCAAAACGCTCGGCGACTGCGCCGCCGGTCTGGGTCTGGACATCGCGCTGGAACTGGAACCGTTCAAGCTGTCGCTGCTGAACAACGTGCCCAACATGGTGCGGTTCATCGACGACGTGGGCCACCCCGCCGTCCGGGCGAACATCGACGTTTCGCACCTGCACCTCGCCGGCTCGCGGCCCGAAGAGCTGCGCGCGCTGAAGGGCAAGGCGGTTCATGTTCACATCAGCGACTGCAACGGTCAGGTTCACGGCGACCTGCCGCCGGGCCGCGGGGTGGTCGATTTCGCACCGTATTTGAAGGAAATTGCCGCACTGGGGATCAGCGGGGCGATCAGCGTCGAGCTGGAATACTCGCCCGAGCCTGAAAAGATCGTCGAGTGGGTAACGGAGGCGTACCACGCCACGGCGGATTTACTGCAAGAGGCCGGCATCCCGCGCGAATAATACCCCGTGGCAGATCAGGTGTCCGGTCTGCCACGGGAGTGCCCACGATGGCAGACCGTGTGATTGAAACAGACCTCCACAAACTCTCGGGTGAGTGGCTGCGCAAGGCCGGTGAAGCGGCCCCGGAGGCGAAGAAGTTCCTCCAGGGGCCGCAGCGCCGCCGGTTCGAGTTCTGGCAAGCCGTGAAGATCTTTCGCGAGACCATATACGGGTTCCGGAAGCTCCATTTCGTCGGCCCCTGCGTGACCGTCTTCGGGTCCGCGCGGTTCAGCGAACAGCACCGCTATTATCAGATGGCACGCCAGGCCGGGCGGTACCTGGCGGAGTCCGGGTTTACGGTCATGACCGGCGGCGGGCCGGGGATCATGGAGGCCGCGAACCGGGGCGCGAAGGACGTCAAGGGGCGCTCGATCGGGTGCAACATCGTGCTCCCGCACGAGCAGAAGCCGAACCCCTACGTCGATTCGTGGATCGACTTCGAGTACTTCTTCGTCCGCAAGCTGATGCTGGTGAAGTACAGCTACGCCTTCATCGTGCTGCCGGGCGGCTTCGGCACACTCGACGAACTGTTCGAGGTCGCGACCCTGATTCAGACTGGGAAGCTGGAACACTTCCCGGTGGCCCTCATGGGCGTGGACTACTGGAAGCCGCTGGTCGATCAGCTCCGGCTGATGGTGAATGAAAAGACCATCAACCCCGAAGACTTGGACCAGCTCATCGTGTCCGACGACCCGGGCGAAGTGGTGTCCGGGGTAACGGATCTGGCGATGAAGCGGTTCGGGCTGAGCTACGGACCGGAGTGCGAGCCGAAGTGGTGGCTCGGCGAACGGGTCGGCCGGTGGTTCCGGAGCTGGAAGTAGGTCGCAGGACTTCCGGTCACAAGTCCGCTCGTCGAAAGTCGTAAAGTCACAAATTCAGTGGTGGCAAATTCTTGTGACGTTATGACCTGCTGATCTCACAACTTCTGACCGGAAGTTCTGAGGTGACGGCCGACTGCTCCGCGGTCACCATGCGTTGGTCAGTAGCCGCACCAATATCGCGAGCGCTCTGTAAGTGCCCTGGCGCGAGTGCCGGACGGGCCAAGTGGTGTTCGCGCTGTGGAGTCGCGCGAATTCCACCATCAACACGTCAGCGGCTCGCGCCGATTATTCCCCGCGCTGGCGAGACGAAACACGTCCCCTTCCAGGCGAGCGCGTTCGCCCAGAAGGCCCGCTGTGGTGCGGCCTGGGGCTTCATGCGACCGGGTTCCGCAGCGTGCCGATGCCGGCAATGGTGATGATCACGTCGTCGCCCGATTTCAGTGTGAAATCGTCCGGGGGGACGATCCCGGTACCGGTGAGCAGCAGCGCGCCGTGCGGGAACTCATTCTCCTTGAACAGCCACTCGGCGAGGCTCTCGACTGTCCGGGCCATTTGGGCCAGCGTGGTGCTCCCCTCGAACGCGGTGCTGCCGCCACGGGCGATCACCAACCGAATTTCAACGCCCGGAAGTTCGGGCATCAGGGCGGCCGGGGTCACCAGCGGGCCGACCGAGCACGACCCCCGATAAATCTTCGCCTGCGGCAAGTAGAGCGGGTTCTCGCCTTCAATGTCGCGCGAGCTCATGTCGTTGCCGATCGTGTATCCCACGATCGTGCCGGCGGGCGAAATGACCAGCGCGAGTTCCGGCTCCGGGACACTCCAGGTCGCGTCGGTCCGGACGCGAACCGGGGAGCCGGGGGCGACCACGCGCGCCGGCGTGGCCTTCAGGAACAACTCCGGGCGCGGGGCGGAGTAGACCTTGTCGTAGAACTGCGCGGCCCCGACCGATTCTTCCTCGCGGGCGATCTTGCTCCGCTTGTAGGTCACGCCCGCGGCCCACACCTCTTGCTGGTCCACCGGGGACCGGAACTGTGTGGTTTCGAGCCGGTCGGCGGTAACGCTAGTGTCGAGCAGTTCGCGGGCGGTCGCAACCGGGTCCGGCGCGTGGAGCAGGTCGGCCAGCGTCCGGACCGCGGGGTTGCGGCCCAGATCGAGCGGGTACACCAGCCCTCGCTCCACGGCCACCACCGTCTCCCGACCGCCGCGTAGCGCTTTCCCGAATTGCATGACCGCTCCCACACGTGAAGAGGATTTCGTACCGTCGTTGTATTCCAGTCCCGCCCCGCTTCACTCGGGGCGAGCAGCATTTCCAATGAGCGAGTCGCGCCCGCGGGTCGCTCGACGCGAGCCGGTGCTGCTCGTCCATCGCCCTACTTCAGAATCTGGCGGACCGGCTCGCCGTGGCAGATCGCGAGCGGGCGCCCCTGGGTGTCGTGGATTTCGGTGTCGCGCGGGATGCCGAGGCAGTGATAAATCGTCGCGTGGATGTCCTGCGGCAGAACCCGGCCGTCCTTGGGGTATGCGGCGAGCTTGTCGCTCGCCCCGTGGACCGCACCACCTTTCACACCGCCCCCCGCGAGTGCGATCGAGAAGCACGGCCCCCAGTGGTCGCGCCCGCCGGCCGCGTTGATTTTCGGCGTGCGGCCGAACTCCGCCATCCACACCACGAGTGTGTCGTCGAGCAACCCGCGGTCGGCCAGGTCCTCGATCAGTGCGCTGTAGGCGGTGTCGAGGACCGGCATGAGCTTTCGCACGCCCTCGGTGTTTTTGCTGTGGGTGTCCCAGTGCCCGTTGTTGGGCGCGTCCGGCACGCGGGTCCAGTTCACGCGCACCAGCGGCACCCCCGCTTCAACGAGGCGCCGGGCGAGCAGGCACGACTGGCCGAACCGCGTGCGCCCGTACCGGTCGCGGGCGCGGGGCTCTTCGGAGCCGAGGTCGAACGCCTTGCGCGCCGCCGGCGACGTGATCATCTCGAACGCCCGGCGCGTGTGAGCGTCGGCACTCCGCTTCGGTCCCCCACTCCGGTCCGCGGAGCCCAGACGTGCTCCGTCGAGCGCGTCGAGCAACCCCTTGCGGCCGTCGAACCGCGGGGCCGGCACGTCCGCCGGCAGGCTCAGCCCCGGGACCTCGAAGGTGCCGAGCTCGGGGGCGCAGTTGATGAGCCACGGGTCGCTCGCGCGGCCCAGGAACCCCGCGTCCTGGCCGGGCCAGGTGAGCCCGCCGTCGTTCGCGCTCTGCTCCGGCAGCGTGACCGCCGCCGGGAGCGTGCACCGCGGCTGAAGCACCTTCTTCACCACCGCGCCCAGAGAGGGCCAATCGTTGGGCGCGCCGGGCTTCGCGTTCTCGACCTGCATCGGAACGTGCGCGTGCCCGGTGGTCATGAAGTAGCCGCTGGCGGAGTGGGCGTTGTCGTTCGTCTGGCAGGCCCGCAGGACCGCGATGCGCTCGGTCAGTCGCGCGGTGCGCACCATCGTTTCGCCGACCAATAGTCCGGGCGTCGCGGTGCGTATGACACCCATATCTCCGCGGGCTTCTGCGGGCGCGTCCGGCTTGGGGTCCCAGGTCTCCTGCTGCGGCGGCGCGCCCAACAGGAACAGCAGAATGACGCTCTTGGGCTTCCGGGCCTGCGGAGGGCGTGAGCCTCCCGTGGGTCCTTCGCCGGCGGCGAGGAGTTTCGGGAGGGTGAGGCCGAAGGCGCCGAGAGAGCCCATCGTGAGCGCCTCGCGCCGGGTGACGCGGTCGCTACGGCATACGGGCTCGCGGGTCAGAAGGGAGAGCATTAGCGGGGCTCGCGCGGGGTGGGAAAGAGCGCGTGGGTCGGCGGGTGCGTTCAGTATGCCGTGAGGCACGACGGAGTTGAAGCAAAATTCGTCAGCGTTCGCAGGTGATGCCGGTGCGCCTCAACAGCCAGTCGTGCCGATTCCAGGTTTCACGCTCCGCGTCCATGACGCACAATAGCAGCGCCGTTCGAGCCAAATTCGTGTGCGTAACGGCGAACGCCCTGGGCCGCAGTCCGCCTCGGAAGCTGGAACTTGGAACTCGGAATTGCAATACGCGGCTGGCTCGGTCTCCCGCCCGGAGTGTGGCCGCCGGACCACTACGCGCTGCTCGGGTTTGCCCCCGGGGAAGGGGACGTTGGCGAGATCGAGGCTCGCGTGTTGGACCGCATGGAACTGTTGCGGCCACACCAGATCCGCCACCCCGAGGCGGTGACCGAGGGGATGAACCGCCTGGCGCAGGCGCTCGTGTGCCTGACCGACCCGGTCACCCGCGCGGCTTACGACCGGCACCTGGGAATCGCGCCGGCGCCGTTCGAGGTGGTCGATGACGAGCCGATCGAGCCGCCCCTCGAGCCCGCGCCGCGCTCGGCCGCCCGGCTGCAAAACCTCCCCTACGAGGTCGTCGCAGATGACGAACCGTTCGGTGAGGTGCTACCAGACGAGCGTGCCGAGACGAGGCCCGTTGCGGTGGCGCGTATCGTCTCGTCCGCGCAGGCGCGGCGAGCGCCAAAACCTCCGAAGCTGAAACGGCGAACGATCTACCGCCGGCTCGCGGCCCTGCGCCGGGTGAGCCGTGCCTGGGACGCGCTGCGCCCGGTTCTCGGCACCCCCGGCGAGCCGCTCGCAACGCCGGTCGCGGTGTTCGCATTTCTCCAGGCTCTCACGGACGCACGAGTTGCGTTTCCCGGTGCGGCGTTCGTGCTCGGTCCGGCCCCGCAACCGGGGGGGCTAGTGCTCGCTCTGGTGCGCGAAGCATCCGCACCGGGTACCGTGCGCGGGTTGCTTCCGTCCCAGCGCGAGGCCGTCGCCCAGGACTGGCACCGCGGTCACGTCCTGCTCCAGCGTGAGCGTGCGGCGCTGCGCAAACTCACCCGGCGATTGAGACGCGGTCGCACCTGTCGGGCGCAACTCGGCCGACTTCTGCGTGCGGTGCCGGAACTGGTGCTCGTGCTGCTCGCCGCCCTACTCCTACTCGGCGCCGCCATCGTGCGGCACCGCTGATGACCTATTTCCTTGACGCGACTCTGTGCGCTGTCTAGACTTAGGACAGTTCCCGCTTGACGAAAACGGGTCGATCCACCAGGGGCACCGCTCGTGACCAAGAAAGAAATCGTCAAGACGATCTGCGACAAAGCCAACAAGAAGAACCTGATTCCGAAGCACAATCTGACGCAACTGGCCACCAAAGAAATCGTCCAGTGGACTTTCGAGGCGATCATTGAGACGCTCGTGTCGGAGGGGCGGATCGAGCTGCGGAATTTCGGCGTGTTTGAAGTGAAGCAGCGCAAACCGCGTAAAGCGCGAAACCCGCGCACCGGTGCCGCGGTCGAAGTTGAGGCGAAGAACGTGGTGACGTTCCAGCCCGGTAAGGACATGGAAGAGCAGGTCAAAAAGTCCGCGAAGGTTGCGGAAGTCAAGAAGAAGAAGCCGCGCAAACCGAAAGCCGAAAAGGCCCCCAAGTTGGCCGAGCGGTCGCTCGCGCAAACGGCACCGTCTCCGAACGGCAGCGCGACGCCGTCCGAGGTCACCGGGAGCGTACCCACATCCGTATCAACCGAAAACGAACCGGTCGTTGCCGATGTCCCGGCCGCAACCTGATCGTCTCGGCGTCGTGACCCACAACGCGACACGCCCGCCGACTTGTCAGCGGGCGTGTCGCGTTGTGGGCGAGTTACCAACAAGACGCGGGCCGAGCGGGTGCCGCGGCGCCCGCTCGAACCGCGGTCGGGTCATTTGTTCTGGCGGCCCGACCGCTTACGGTCGCCTTCCTTCAGCAGGATCTTCCGCATCCGGATGCCGGCCGGCGTGATCTCGACCAGCTCGTCGTCCTCGATGTACTCCAGCGCCATTTCCATCGAGAAGTTGACGGCGGGCTTGATGGAGGCCTTCGCGTCGCTGCCGGACGCCCGCATGTTGGTCAGCGGCTTCATCTCGGTCACGTTCACCACGAGGTCGTTGTCGCGGCCGTGCTCGCCCACGATCTGCCCCTCGTACACCTCGTCGCCGGGCGACACGAACAGCGTCCCCGAAAGGCCGTCGATCGCGTAGGCGGTGATCTTCGCGGTGTTCTTCGACAGGTACACGCCGGTCGCCCGGCCGGGCGCGGCCCCCTTCGCCGGGCGGTAGTCGAGGAAGTTGTGGTGCATGATCGCGGTGCCCTGCGTCGCGGTCAGCATCCGCGTCCGCAGGCCGATCAGCGACCGCGCCGGGATGTGGAACTCGACCTGCATCGTGTTCCCGTGCGTCTCCATCCGCTGGAACTCGCCGGACCGCTCCAGCACGAGCCGCATGATCGAGTTCTGGTGCTCGGCGGGCACCTCCACCACGAGGTGCTCGTAGGGCTCCATCTTCTGGCCGTCGATCTCCTTCATGATGACGCGGGGCTTGCCCACCGCCACCTCGGAGCCCTCGCGGCGCATCGTCTCGAGCAGCACCCCGAGGTGCAGCAGCCCGCGGCCCGAGACGATGAACTCGCTCTCGCGCTCGCCCGGCGCCACCCGCAGCGCGACGTTGTGCTGGAGCTCCTTTTCGAGCCGGTCGCGCAGCTCGCGGCTGGTGAGCGGCTTGCCGTCGCGGCTCGCGAACGGCGAGTCGTTCACGCGGAACACCATGTCCAGCGTCGGCTCGTCGATGGTCAGCGGCGGCAGCGCCTTCGGCTTGTCGAACTCGCAGATGGTGTCGCCGATGTCCGCGTCGTCGATGCCCACGACCGCGCAGATGTCGCCGGCGCGGACCTCCTCGACCTCGCGCTTCGCGAGGCGGTCGAACTCCAGCACCTGGACGATCGTGTCCGGGAACACGGTCCCGTCTTTCTGCTTGACGACGGAGACCTTCTGGTTCTTGCGGATCTTGCCCGCGAACACGCGGCCGATGGCGATCTTGCCCTTGAACTCGTCGTACTGGAGCGCCATCACCTGCATCTGGAGCGGCGCGTCCTGATCCACGTCCGGGGCGGGGACGTTGTTGAGGATCGCGTCGAACAGCGGGCTGAGGTCCTTCGGCTCGACGGCCATGTCGGTGGTGGCGATCCCGGCCCGGCCGCTCGCGTAGATGATCGGGAAGCTGGCGGTGTCGTCGTCGGCCCCGAGCTCAATGAACAGGTCGAACATGAGCGCGTGGACGTCCGTGATGCGGGCGTCCGGGCGGTCGATCTTGTTGATGATGACGATCGGCTTGAGGCCGGCGGCGAACGCCTTCTTGAGCACGAACCGGGTCTGCGGGAGCGGCCCTTCGGCGCTGTCCACCAGCACGAACGCGCCGTCCGCCATCTTCAGGATGCGCTCGACCTCGCCCCCGAAGTCGGCGTGCCCGGGGGTGTCGACCAGGTTCACCTTCACGTCGCCGATGCGGATGCCGCAGTTCTTGGCGAGGATGGTGATCCCGCGCTCGCGCTCCTGGTCGTTGGAGTCCATGATGAGGCCGTGCTGGCCCCCGACCAGTTTGTCCAGCTCTTCCGAGCGGAACAGCCCGGACTGCCGGAGCATCTGGTCAACGAGTGTCGTTTTGCCGTGGTCGACGTGGGCGATCACGGCCACGTTCCGAATGTCGTTCCGCTTCATGGATACGGTGCGTGTCCCGGTCCGGTTGTGCCGCGGGGGAGGGCGCTGCGGGGCCGGAGCGTCGGGAACTTCTCCTGTGGTCTGTGTGACTTCAAGCGCTCCTTGTAATGTAGAAGCTGAGGCGGCCGCGCGGAAGGGCAGAAGGCATGTGGATTCCGTGAACCCGCATCGAGCACGTGACAGGCGCGGAGGGCGGGATGATTTTGTATCTGGTCCGGCACGCGGAGGCGGTGGAACTCGGCACCCCGGGCGCTGCGAGCGATTTCGACCGTTTTCTGACTCCGAACGGCAACGCCCAGACCCTCGCAATGGCCCAGGCGTTCGCCCGGCTCAAACTCCCGGTGGACGCCGTCGTGTCCAGCCCGTTCGTGCGTGCCTACCAGACGGCAACCGGGCTGCTGAGCGTGTGGCAACCGGATGTCCGGCCGATCACACACGACACGCTGGCGCCGGAAAAGCTCAAACCGAACAAGCTTTCTGAATTCTTGGGGGAAGTGCCGGGCGAGTTCGTCGTTGCGGTGGGCCACATGCCCGACCTCGGAACCTATGCCGAGTGGCTGCTCGGCACCTCGGCGGGTGCGGTTCCGTTCGCCAAGGCGGCTGTCGCTTGCATCGAGTTCCGAGCCGATCCCGCCAAAGCCAGCGGTCGGCTCCGTTGGTTCGTTTCTCCGGAGTGGGTCATGTGACGGCCACCCCTCGGGCAACCCGTGCGGCGGGTAACCGGGGCACTCCAAGGCCGAGCGCAACGTTCTCCCACCGAATCAGGTCCAAATTTTCAAACCGAACATGTGCCGCGGGTGATAGACCCACGTCACGTGAACGATCCGAGCCCGCCGTTCATCCGTTGCACGAGATTCCGGTGAGCAAGCGGGCGGTGAGCCGAATCTAACCCAACCCGATTGATCCGTAGCGGCGCAGTATTCTGGAACCGGCCTATGCGAGGCTGGCAGAATGCGGATGTTGTCGCGCCGGCCTCACAAAGGCCGGCTACAGGACACCGTTCCTCTCCAACCGGATGCGGTATCACAGGGGCCGTGCGGGTCGGGATGGGTTCATGGTAATAAGTGAACCCATCCCATTGGCTCTTACGGTTTTGTCAGGCTCGCCGGAACGGCGGGAGCGGTTTTGCTCTGGAGCTTCGTGAGTTCGGCTTGTGCCAGATCGGCGTGGCGCGTGTTCGGGCACAGCGCCATCACCTTCTTCAGGCACGTCGCGGCCTCGGCACTCTGACCCTTCTGGGACCACGACTCGGCGAGCGCGAAGTACATCGCCGCGGTGCGGTCGTTCATCTGCTCGCACGCCCGCGCCAGCCGCTCGGGGTTGCCTTTCACCTCTCCCAGCAACCGGTCCGCGTCCTTCGCCTCCGGCAACTCGGGGTACGCCAGCGCAAGCTGCTCGCACTTCTGCATACAGTCGTAGAGGCGCCCGGCACGAAAGTCGTCCCGGGCCGCCGCGAGCATGTCCCGCGCGACCCGGAGGCGGCGCTGTTGGACGACACCGGGTTTATCGGCGAGGTCCGCCAGCGCCACCGCCGCGTCCGCGGCGGCCTGCGTGCCGGCGTAGGTGCGAACGGCCTCCGCGAGCGCGTCCATCGCCTCGGCGGTCTGCCCCTGCTGTTCGAGCTGCTTCGCGCCCGCCAACTTGCCGGCGGCGCCCCGCTCGACCTCGGCCAGCAGTTGCTTCGCCTTCACCCCCACCGGCTTCTCGCCGGCGTCCTTGGCGATGCCCTTCAGGAGCGTCACCGCCCGCGGGTAGTCGCCGGCCGCGAGCGCCTTCGACGCCTCGTTGAAGTCCCGCGCCGCCCAGTCCGTCGTGCTCACCGCGGTGACCGTGCGTTTCATCTGTTCGGCGAGCCGCGCGGTCTCGATGTAACCTTCAATGAAGGCGTGAATCTTGCCATCAGGTGCGGCCAAAACGGTCGTGGGATAAAGCTGAACTTTCAGTGCTTTCGCGAGCTCGGGCGATCTGGCGGCGTCGAGCTTCAGCGGGACGAAGCCGGACGCGAGGAGCGGCGCGAGGGCGGGGTCCTTGAGCGGCCCGGACTCGAGCTTGCGGCAGTAAAAACAGTTCTCCGTTCCGACGACGATGAGCAGCGGCAGTCCCTTGTCTTGCGCCTCCTTGCGGGCGGTGTTGTAATCCGTCCACCACGTGATTTGAGGCTGCGCGGCGGGCCGGACCGGCTGCGCGACCGCCGGAAGTGCGGGCCACAGCGCCGCGGCGGTCACGAGCGGGAACAGGACGCGCATGCGCGTGTCGGGACAATACATGAAGCGAACCCCTGGTGCGTAACGGCGCTGCACAAACGCTCCGCCGCCGACCGCCGGGCTGGTGCGGTCGCGGCTCACCCAACCGGAAGGGCGTCCTCCCGCCCGCGCTCATGCGCGCGGGTGGGCCTTCTGGTAACTCTGCTGGAGGCGCTGAGTGGTCACGTGCGTGTAAACTTGTGTCGTCGCCAAACTCTTGTGGCCGAGCAGCTCTTGAACCCCGCGGATGTCGGCCCCGGCATCGAGCATGTGTGTCGCGAAACTGTGCCTCAACGTGTGCGGACTGGTTCGCGGGTCAAGGCCCGCGGCCTTCAGGTGGTGCGACAGGAGCCGCCCGACGCTGCGGGTCGTGAGCCGGCCGCCCTTGTTGTTCAGAAACACCGCGTCGGTTTCTTGGCCGGTTCGCGCCAGCAGGGCGGAGCGGTCCTCGTACCACGTGGTGAGCGCCTTCACGGCGTCCGGGCCGAGCAACGCGAGCCGCTCCTTCTTACCCTTGCCGCGAACCGTGATGACACCATCGTTCAAGTCAACGGCCAGCAGGTCCAGCCCGACCAGCTCGGAAACCCGGATGCCGGACGCGTAGAGCGTCTCCAGAACGGCGCGATCGCGCCGCCCCGCCCAATCGGTCGCCGGGGGCGCGGCCAGCAGTTTCTGCACATCCGCCAGTGTCAAAAAGTGGGGGAGCTTCTTGTCCTGCTTCGGGCCGCGGAGGGCCAGGGCCGGGTTCACGTCGAGCACGCCCGCGCGGCACAGGTACTTGCTGAACGACCGCACCGCGGCGAGGCGCCGGGCGATGGTGCTCTTGGCGTACCCCTGCTCGTGCAGCCAGGACACGAACGATCGCACGGTGCGCGTGGTCCAGTCGCCCACCGCGACGTGCCCCTTCTTCGTCCGGTCGCGGACGAACCCCAGCGCCTGGGTGAGGTCCTCGCGGTAAGACTTGACCGTTTTGTCGGAGGAGTTCTTTTCCAGCCCGAGGTGCGTGAGAAAGTCTGCGAGCCCCTGTTCGAGCGTCATCGGCCGGGCCTCCGGGGTGCCGCGGCGCGCGTGATTCCACCGCGGGCCGCAGCGCGATTGTCCGGTCGGGGCCGCCGTGCTCCAACAGCAAACGCCAATATCATTCGTCCAGCAGGTCCGCGGGGTCGGGCTCGGCGGCGGGGTTCCGCACGCGCTCGGTGAGCACCGAGGCGTCGAACCAGTTCAGCGCCACCGCCGGGTCCGCCGCCTTGTCGCGGATGTCGTCGATCAGTTCGTCTTTGCTGTGATCGTCATAAACGAAGATGAACCGCTCGGTCCCTTTAATCAAGGCCAGCACGTTGAGCTCCTGCGTCACGCGACCGTCCTCCGCGCGGTACTTCGCACCCGAGCAACATCGGCCGCCGGCGCCGCCGAACTCAAACCTAATTCGCGCAGCGAACGCGAAGCCCCGCCTCGTGCCTGAGCGACCCATACGACCGATACCGCCAGTTTTGCCGAAACCGAGACCGCTCGTTCGCGCTTCCTGACGTCGTGTGACTTGTCTTCTAACCGGGTCCGCGGTAAAATTGCCCCGGTATTACGACGTTATCCCTCTCAACGGAGGCCCGCGATGAACCGCGCGCTCCTGCTGAAGGCGGCCGGCCTGGTGACCGCGATTGCTGTGTGCGCGGTGCTCGTGCCCGGGTGCGGTGCGCCGGGCCGGAACGGACAAAACTGGCCCGCCGACCACGCCGGGCCGAAGGTGGTGGTGTCGTTCGCGCCGCTCTACTGCTTCGCGGCGAGCGTCGCGGGGGACGACGCGGTCGTCAAGAACGTGATGACCTCGAAAGGGCCGCACGACTTCGACCCGACGGCCGACGACATCGCGCTCGTGTCCCAGGCCGACCTCTTTTTCGTGGTGGGCCTCGGGCTCGACGAGAAGAAGGCGGAGGTGATGCGGAGCGGGTCCGGCAACAAGAACATGAAGATCATCGAGCTGGGCGAAAAGCTCGATAAGAAGGACCTGTGCGAAGGGTTCTGCACGCACGCCGACCACGGCGCGGACCACAAGCACGACACGGACCCGCACGTCTGGCTCAGCCCGACGCACGCGGCCAAGCTGGTCGGGTTCATCCGCGACGAGCTGAAGGCCAAGGACCCGGCGCACGCCGCCGGGTACGAATCCCGCGCGGCGGCCTACATTGAGAAGCTCAACGCGGTGAAGGCGTACGGCGTCGAGAAGTTCAAAGACAAGCAGGACAAGAAGCTGGTCTCGTTCCACGACTCGCTGGCCTACTTCGAGGAGTGCTTCCAGCTCAACGTCCGCGGGGTGCTGACCAAAAAGCCCGGGCAGGAGCCGAGCGACAAGGAAATGAAAGAGCTGATCCGGATCTGCATCCGGAAGACCTCTCCGGTCCGCGTGATCCTGACCGAGCCGCAGTACTCGACCAGCTCCTCGGGCGAGACGCTGCGAAAAGACCTTGTGGCCAGCGGAGTCGAGGACCCGGTGCTCGTCGAGTTCGACCCGCTCGAAACGGTCCGCCCCGACGAACTGGCCCTGGACTGGTACGAAAAGAAGATGCGCGACAACATTGACCGGCTCGCCGAGAAGATGAAATGATCAAGCCCGAAGCGCCGGCGCCGCCGCTGGTGTCGCTGCGCAACCTGAGCGTCGAGTTGGGCGGGCGGCCGATCCTCCGGAACGTGACCGCGGACATCAAGCGCGGCACGATCACGGCGCTGATCGGACTGAACGGGTCCGGCAAAACGACGCTCCTGCGCGCCCTGGTCAACGAGTACCCGCACAAGGGCGAGATCAAGTTCCACTGCGGGCACGACCACTCCAAGCCGTACCCGGAGGCGATCGGGTACGTGCCCCAGCGCCTCACACTCGACGCCCGGCTCCCGCTAACCGTCGGGGACTTCCTGGCGCTGACGCTGTCGCGGCGCCCGCTGTTCTTCGGCATCTCGAAGCGGACCGCGGCCAAAAGCCTGGAGATGCTGAAACGCGTCGATGTGGACAACTGCCTGAACCGACCGGTCGAGGGGCTGTCGGGCGGGCAACTCCAGCGCGTTTTGCTGGCGCTGGCGCTCGAACCGCAACCCGAGCTGCTACTTCTGGATGAACCGGCGGCCGGGATCGACTTCGGCGGGCTGAAAAAGTTCTACGACCTGATCGCGACGATCAACCGCGAGACCGGCGTTACGGTGCTGCTCGTGTCGCACGACTTGAACATGGTCCAGGCCCACGCGCACGACGTGCTGTGCTTGCGGGGAGGCGCGATTCAGTGCCAGGGACCGCCGAGTGAGATTCTTACGCCGATCAACATGTCACTCGTCTTCGGCGCCGAAATGAGCCTGTTCCCGCATCGCTTCACGAGCTGACGCACGCGGCCGGCGGATGGAATCTAGAGGGCCGGGGGCCGCGAAAGCCACCAATCGCTTTCGCGGCCCCCGGCCCTCTGGATTCCACACGCCGCCTAACTCACGCCAGCGGCGGCCAATCCTTCGCAACCCCTTCCCGCTCGATCAGTTCCAGTTGTTCCTTCGTGATGTGGTACTGCGACGCCACCTGCTTTTTGGACTCGGCAATCGTCAAGGTCTTGGAGTCCTGTACTTCAACGAGCGCGTGGAAAATCGACTTGCGCTGCTGGACTGTGAGCGTTTTGGCGGACATCATGATGCTCCTCTCCCATTGACCCAAACACAGAGTGTCTCATCCACTTTACGTTCGCCAAGTGGCCTCGAACCCCGAAATCCGCCGGTTTCGCACGTCCCCGACGGCCCGACTCACTCCCGACCCGAAAGGCCCCACCATGCCCCACCGCCCGCTCGCCACGCTCGCCGTTCTGCTCTCGGTGCTGACCGTTTCCGGCCTCGAACCACAGCCGACCTCCATCCCACAACCGGCGCAACCGGTTCCGAAACCACACCCCGCAGAACCGGAGTGGGTTCAAAGCCGGCTCGCCGCCGTGGACAAGAAACTGGCCGGCGAGATCAGGGACCTCGTGGCCCTTTACCAGCACATTCACACGCACCCTGAACTATCGCTCATGGAGGTGAATACCGCCAAGCGGCTCGCAGACGAGATGCGGAAAACCGGCTGCGATGTCACCGAAAAGGTAGGCGGAAACGGCGTGGTCGCGGTGCTGAAGAACGGCCCCGGGCCGGTGGTACTGATTCGCACGGACATGGACGCTTTACCGATCGCCGAACAAACGGGGTTGCCCTACGCCAGCAAGGTCCGCGTGAAAAACCGCGACGGCGTCGAGGTGGGGGTGATGCACGCTTGCGGGCACGACATCCACATGGCGAGCTGGGTCGGAACGGCTCGCGTCCTTGCGGCGTTGAAAGACCAGTGGAGCGGCACCGTGGTGTTCATCGGCCAGCCGGCGGAGGAGATCGTCGCCGGCGCGAAGCAGATGCTCGACGCCGGACTCTACAGCAAGTTCCCGAAACCCGATTACGCCCTCGCGCTGCACTCCGACCCGCTTTATCCGGTAGGCACCCTTGGTTTCTCCGAGGGACTCGCGATGGCCAACTCCGATACCGTCGACATCCTGGTGAAAGGGAAGGGGGGGCACGGTGCGTCCCCACATGTGACGATTGATCCGATTGTTCTTGCCGCGCGAATTGTTTTGGATTTGCAGACGATTGTGAGTCGTGAAACCGACCCGCTCGATCCCGTTGTGGTGACCGTGGGTTCGATCCACGGCGGCACCAAGCACAACATCATCCCCAACGAGGTGAAGCTTCAGCTAACCGTGCGCACCACGACCACCGCCACGCGGAACCGCGTGTTGAAGGCGATCGACCGCATCACCAAAGCCGCCGCTCTTGGCGCGAACGCGCCCGCACCGGAAGTGAAGGTGAGCCTCGATGAGTTCACGCCCGCGACTTACAACGACATCGATTTGGCGAAGAAGTGCGGCGGGCTGTTCCGCGAGATTCTGGGTGCGGAGAGCGTTCGCGGGAACCGCAAGCCGGTGATGGGGGCGGAAGACTTCAGCCGGTATTCGGAGGGCAAAACGCCGATCTTCATTTACTTCATCGGCACCATTTCACAGGAGAAGTACGACGCGGCCCAGAAGCCCGAAGCGCCGCGCCTGCCAGGAATGCACACCGACGCTTACGCGCCGGTGCCGGAGCCCAGCATCCGCACGGGTGTGCGGACGATGAGCCTCGCGGCCATGAAACTGCTGCCGAAAGAGAAGTAACGGGATACGGTCGAACGGCCCGCGTGCGGCTCAGTTGAGCCGCACCCGCAGGATCTTCCGCCCCAACCGCACGACCAGCCCGTCAGCGACCGGGACCGTCGCCTTCACGTCGGCGGGCTTGGTGCGGTCGGGGCCGTAGTTGAACGCCCCTTCCTCGATCTTCCGCCGCGCCTCGCCTTTACTCGCGGTCAACTTCGTTTCGGCAATCAGGTCAACGGCCAGCATCGCACCGTCCTTGATCTTGTCGGCTGGGATGCGGACATCATCAATGTTGTCAGGGTCCTGTTTTGCTCCGCTGTTGCTGAACTGCTTGTTCCAGTCGGCAACCGTTTCACCTGCGGCACCGGGACCGTGGTAGAACGTCACAATGTCCGACGCGAGCATTTTTTTCGCTTCGTTCGGATGGCCAGCGACGATGCTCGCGATCTCCGCCTCCGGACGATCGGTAAGTAGCTCGAACCACTCTTTTAACAGAGCGTCTGGAATCCGCATCGTCTTGCCGAACATGTCCTTGGCCGGTTCGTTCAGCCCGATGTAGTTCCCGACGCTCTTGCCCATCTTCTTCTCGCCGTCCGTGCCGCGAAGGATCGGCATTGTGAGGCAAATCTGCGGCTCCTGGCCGGCGGCCCGCTGAAGGTCGCGGCCCACCATCAGGTTGTAAAGCTGTTCGGTGCCACCGAGTTCCACGTCCGCGCGGATCTCGACGGAATCGTGCCCCTGCATCAGCGGGTACAGGCACTCGTGCAGGTAGATCGCGGCCCCGGCTTTGATGCGCTTCGTGAAGTCGTCACGCTCGATCATCCGCTGCATCGTCGTGTGCCCGAGCAACTTCAGCATGTCGGCGAAGGTGAACTTCGAGAACCATTCGCCGTTGGGCCGCACCTCGGCCTTGCTGACATCGACCACCTTCGCGATCTGCGTAAGGTACGTCTGAGCGTTCTTGTCGATCTGCTCGGTCGTTAAGCCCTGCCGGCTCGCGTCGCGCCCGGAGGGGTCACCCACCGCCGCGGTCGCGGTGCCGATGATGAGAACGGCGGTGTGACCGAACTCCTGAAATTGGCGCAACTTGCGGAGCGGCACGGTGTGCCCGAGGTGAACGTCGAACCCGGTGGGGTCGATGCCGTACTTCACCCGGAGGGGCTTACCGCTGGTGAAGCTCTTTTCGAGCTTCTTCTTCAGCTCCTCGCGCATCGACCCATCGAACTGCGCCGCGCCGCGCGTCAGGACTGCAAGTTGCTCGTCAACCGGGGGGAACGACATCACTAACTCCGCAAAACCGATTTCACCGCAGAGGGCACGAGAGGGCACAGAGAGAAAGAATGAGCAATACTCTCTCTTCTCTTCTTCTCTGCGTTCTCTCGTGCCCTCTGCGGTGAAATCGATTTGTTTAAGTAAAGAATTGGAAGCGGCCGGTGGACTCGAAAGCATGACGGATGTGCCGGACGGCGGGTTCGCGGGCGTGCTCCGGCCAAGCGATCACAAGCACGTCGTACCGAACGGCGATCTGCCCCAGCAGGCGTCGGCGGCCCAGGAAACGCGACGTCGCCTCGGTGATCTTCCGCTGCTTGCGGAGGCCCACCGAGGCGGCGGTTTGTTCGATCGCGTCGGGGCGGGCACTGGAAGTTGAGCGGACCTCCACGATGACGAGCGTTTCGCCGTCAATCGCCAGTAAATCGAGCTCACCGTCCCGATCGTTCACGTTCGCAGCCAGCAAACGATAGCGGAGCCCGCGGAGGTACTTCGCGGCGGCACGCTCGCTGCGACGGCCGAACCACCGTTTCCACCACCGCCAGCGCGAAAAGCCGCCCGGGGGCGGCTTTTCGTCGTCGGCAGGTGCGGGTGCGGTGCCGGGCACGGCTTACTTCTTCTTGGCGGCCTCGGCTTCCTTGCGGGCGCGCTTCTTCGCGGCCGACTTGCTCTCGCCGCCGGTGGCCTTCTGGGCCTCGGCCGCCTCGCGGGCCGCCTTCGCCGCGACTTCCGCCGCGACCTTCAGGTCCTGGTCGATCTTCGCCTGCCGCTTGACGTCGTCGCGGATCTTGGTCGCCTTGCCCACGCGGTCGCGGAGGTAGTACAGTTTGGCGCGACGGACCAAGCCGGCCTTGATGACCACGATCTTGGCGATGCGCGGCGAGTGGATCGGGAAGATGCGCTCGACGCCCTCGCCCTGGACCAACCGGCGAACGGTCACGCTCTCCCGCGCGCCGCCGTGGTTCAGGCCGATCACGTCCCCCTCGAACACCTGGACGCGCTCTTTGGCGCCGTCCAGGATCTTCTGGTGAACTTCGATGCGGTCGCCGACCTGGAACGTCGGGATGTCGTTTTTAACGGTCCCGGTTTCGATCAGTTGCATGAGGGGCGAGATCATACCCCACCTTTCCCTTTCCGCGGCGCGTGCCGGCCGCGCGTCACATTGAACTTAGCTGTCGGACCCGGGCGGCGCAATGGCGTCGCCCGGTTTGTTTCGCTCGCGGCTCCGCAGTTCGCTCTGCTCGCGCCGCCACTTTGCGACCGCTTGATGGTTCCCGCTCAGCAAGATGTCGGGAACGGCCAGTCCTTCGTACACCCGCGGTCGCGTGTATTGCGGGTACTCCAACCTTCCGTCTTCGCTGTGCGACTCGTCCGCGGCGCTCTGTTCGTCGCCCAGCACCCCGGGCAACAGCCTGATGACGGTGTCGATCAGGACCATCGCGGGGACTTCGCCGCCGTTGCACACGAAGTCGCCGACCGAAATTTCGATCGGGTTCAACAACTGTCGGATGCGGTCGTCGAACCCTTCGTAGCGCCCGCACAGCAACAGCAACCGCGGCTCTCCGGCCAACCGCTCGACCACCCGCTGCGTGAGGCGCTCGCCCGCGGGGGTGAGCATCACCACTTTGCCGGGCGGCTCCGCCTTGGCCCGCACGGCCGCCACACAGTCCACGACCGGTTGCACGCTCAGCACCATCCCGGGGCCGCCGCCGAACGGTCGGTCGTCCACACGCTGGTGCTTGTTCTGGGTCCAGTCGCGGATGTTCCAGGCATGGACCTGAACGATCCCGGCCTGAATCGCATCCTCAAGGAGGCTCTGACGCACGTACCCGTCAAATATGCCGGGGAACAGCGTCAGAACGTCAAACCTGATGGTGCGGTTCATCGGGACTCAGCTCAGCCGGTCGGCGCGCTGGCTTCCGCGGCCTTCTTGGCGGCGTCTTCCGCCGCCTTGGCGGCCGCCGAGGCCTCGATCTCTTCCCACTTCTTCATGAAGTTCTTGAAGATCGCGGCGCAGTGCTCGGACGCCTGCGCGCCCACGCTCTGCCAGTACTTGATGCGGGCGGGCTTCAGCGTCACGCGGTCGCCCTTCTCCTTGACGTGCGGGTCGTAGGTGCCCAGCTCCTCGATCACCTTGCCGTCGCGCGGCTGGCGGTGGTCGATGGCCACGATGCGGTAGTAGTGCCGGTGGGTACGGCCCATCTGCTTCATCCGGATGCGAACTGCCACTGTCGATATCCCCTACGATGCCGTCATTCTGCCCAGAACAGGAATCTTAGTAAGTCGTCGAAAGTCGTAAAGTCCCAAGTCGTAAAGTCGAAGGCCGGAGCGGCCCCTGGGATCGACTTTACGACTTGGGACGGACGGCTTTCGGTGCCGCGAGCTATTTTCGCTTCTTTTTCTTCTTCCGGTCTTCGGCCCGCTCCTTGGCGCTCTTGCGGTGCCCGGTGTCGCCCTTGGTCTTGATCTGGTCCATCCCGCCGGGCAGGAAGGCGCCCATTTTGCCCATCCCGGTGACCATCTTCAGCCGCTGCCAGAGCGACATCGACGCCATCTGCTTCATCAGCACCCGGACCTGTCCGAACTGCTTGAGGAACTGGTTCACCTCGTGCGGCTCGACGCCGGCCCCCTTCGCGATGCGGCGCCGCCGCGGGGTGTCGATGATGTCGGGGTCGGCACGCTCCTTCTTGGTCATCGAGTCGATCATCCCCTGGACGCGCTTCAGCGCGACCTCGGGGTCCTCGCCCTCGGGGATCATCTCGGACATCCCCGGCATCCGGGAGATCATGTCCTTCATGCCCATCTTGGCGATCTGCTCGAACTGCTTGCGGAAGTCGTCGATCGTGAACTCGCCCTTTTTGATCTTCTCCTGCTGGGCGGCGAGCTCCTCCTGCGACATCTGCTGCTGGATGCTCGCGATCTTTTCGACCACGCCCATCATGTCGCCCTGGCCGAGGATGCGCCCCGCCATGCGCTCGGGGACGAAGTCCTCGAGCTTGTCGACCTTCTCCCCCATCCCGACGAACTTGATCGGCACCCCGGTGACGCCCTTGATCGACAGGGCCGCGCCGCCGCGGGCGTCGCCGTCGAGCTTGGTCAGGATGCAGGCGTTCAGCTCCAGGGCGTCGTTGAACGTCTTGGCGACGTTGGCCGCCTCCTGCCCGATCATCGCGTCCACGACGAGGTAGCACTCGTCGGGCTTCACGAGCTTGTCGATGCGCTTCAGCTCGTCCATCAGCGCGTCGTCGATCTGCAACCGCCCCGCGGTGTCGAGGATGACGCAGTCGCACAGCGTCTTCTTCGCCTGGGCCACGGCGTTGCGGCACACGTCGACCGGGTTGGTCGCCTCGCTGTAAACGGGCACGCCGATCTGTTCGCCCAGGGTGCGGAGCTGCTCGACCGCCCCGGGCCGCTGGAGGTCGGCTGCCGCGAGCATCGGCTTGCGGTTCTGGCCCTTGAGGGTGAGGGCCAGTTTGGCCGCAGTCGTGGTCTTACCGGCCCCCTGGAGCCCGCAGAGCATCAGCACGACGGGCCGGTCGGCGCGCTGGGGGATCTTGTGGTCCACCGGCCCCATGAGGGCGACGAGTTCTTCGTAAACGTTCTTAACGATCTGCTCGGACGGGTCCACCCGGGCCAGCACGTCCTGCCCCAGCGACTTCGCCTCCACGCGCGCGATGAAGTCGGTCGCGACGGTAAAGTTGACGTCCGCCTCGAGGAACGCGCGGCGGACCTCGCGGAGGCCGTCCTTCACGTTCTCGGCGGTCAACCGCCCGCGCCCGCGGAGCTTCTTGAGCGCGTCGCCGAGCGATTTGGTGATGCCTTCGAACATGTGGTTCTGCCTGACGGGGCTCGTAAGTGTGCTGGCGGCCGCGGGGCCGACAGCTTACTTTAAGACAACGCCGAGTCGGCTTCAACGGGACCGAAAGCCGGGCCGTTCTCGCGGGTATAAAGACTCGAATGCGGCCACAGGTTGTTACAGAAAACACAGATCAGAACCGGAACGGTTCACGTCCGGACCGCAGGGCCGACACCGGACCGCCCCGCTCCGGTCGAACGTGAGCGGTCACTGGTCCGTGCCTTCCGCGTTCGCCCGTGGCCGCCGGTATCCCGCTTTCGCACCGGAGACGTTATGCGTGTGTTGCTGACCGTTGTCGCGTTCGGTGTGTGTGCCGGGGCGGTGGGCGCCGAGGACTGGCCGCAGTGGCTCGGGCCGCAGCGCGACGGCACCTGGCGCGAGGACGGGCTGGTCGAGAAGTTCCCGGCCCGCGGCCCCAAGGTCGCGTGGAAAACCGACATCGGCGTCGGGTACGCCGGGCCGGCGGTCGCGAACGGTAAGGTGTTCGTCATCGACCTCGTGCCGGCCGAAAAGGCGAAAGTGCCCAGCGACGGGTTCGCGAAGGGGGCGCGGGTGCCGGGCAAGGAGCGCGTGCAGTGCCTCGATGCCGCCACCGGCAAACCGGTGTGGTCCACGGACTACCCGGTCGATTACACGATCAGCTACGCCGCCGGGCCGCGCTGTACGCCCACCGTTGACGGGGACATGGTGTACACGCTCGGCGCGATGGGGGACCTGAAAGCCGTCACGGTCGCCGACGGCAAAGTGGTCTGGTCGAAGAACTTCATGAAGGACTACGACGCCGGCCTCCCGGTGTGGGGCTTCTCGTCGCACCCGCTCGTCGATGGGGACAAGCTGATCTGCCTCGTCGGCGGGACGAACGACCGCCTGGTGGTTGCGTTCGACAAGAAGACCGGCAAGGAACTCTGGGCCTCACAGAACTGCCAGGGCGATTTCGGCTACAGCCCGCCGATGATCTACGAGTTCGGCGGCAAGCGCCAGCTCATCGTCTGGCACACCCGGGCGGTGGTCGGGTTGGAGCCCGACACCGGCAAGCTCCTGTGGCGGGTGCCGTTCGAGGTGAAGTACGCGCTCACCGCCCCGACGCCGCGCAAGGTGGGCGCGGACAAGCTGTTCGTGACCTCGTTCTATAACGGCTCGCTGCTGCTCAAGGTCGGTGCGGACAAGGCCAGCGTGGTGTGGAAGAGCAAGGCCCGCGGCGAAACCCCGGACCTCACCACCGACCTGAGTTCGATCATGGCGACGCCCGTCGTGGTTGGCGAGCACATTTACGGCGTGTGCAGCTACGGGCAGCTCCGGTGCATCGAGACCGACACCGGCAAACGGGTGTGGGAGTCCATGAAGGCGACCCGCGGCGCCCGCACCCCGAAAGCGATCGCCGAAAGCGACGAGCCGAGCGACAAGGAGCGCTGGGGGCTCGCGTTCCTGATCCCGCAGGGGGACCGCTACTTCCTGTTCAACGAGCAGGGCGACCTCATCATTGCGAAACTCACCCCGAAGGGGTACGAGGAGTTGGACCGGGCGCACCTCATCGACCCGACCAACACGATGGCCGGCCGCGGCCGGCTGGTAGTGTGGATGCATCCGGCGTTCGCCAACAAGTGCGTGTTCGTGCGGAACGACAAGGAGCTGATCTGCTACTCGCTCGCGAAAGAGTAGCAGACGGTGAGCCCGCGGCGGTTCGGGCCGTCACCGCGACGGGCCGAACGCAACGCTTGCGTCCACCAGAGCCGCCTCGTCCCGGTCGGCGAGTGCGAGCTTGGTGCCGTCCGGGCTGAACGCGAAGACCGCTTCGGGCAGCGCGTAGTCGCTCGGCAGGAACTGCCCCACCCGTTTGAACGAGTCGAGGTCGTACATCTGGAGGATGGTCCGCGGCGGCGCACCGGCTTCGAGCCCGCCGGTCGCGGCGACCACAAGCCGCCCGCCGGTGAGCCAGCACGCCTTCGGTCGGTAAGAGGGGAGTTCCCAGGAGAACAGCCGCCGATCGTTGTCGAGGTCCCAGACTTTAACGGAAGCCCCGTCCAGCACCGCGGCCCGGTGACCGTCGTTGGAAACGACCGGTCGCGACGGTGCAGTGGGGGCCGCCGGGTCCGCCGGAGCCGCCGCGACTGGTTTCAGGGTGCCGTCCGTGAGGAGCGAGTACAGTCCCGGCGGGCGGTCGCTCCCCGCCGCGGTCGGGAAGTGGAGCAACATTTTATTCTTGCGCGGGAACAGGAGATCGGCACGGAGCACGTCCGTCCCCCGGACGAGGCGCCGGTTTGGTTCTGGCTGGCCGGTCGTGGGTGAAATGGTGTCGAACGAGCAGCCGTCCTCCGTCCCGATGCCAACCGTCAGTTCGTGCGTTGTGGAGTGAAACCCAGCGGGTCCAAACGCCCGCGCCCGTTCGGCGCCCGGCTCCCACACGCCGACGCGCTTGCCGGTTGCCTCGCAGGTCTCCAGGCTCCACCCGGGCTTGCCGTCGCGAACGAAGTACATCCGCGCCCCGTTCGGAGCGACTAACGCCGCCCGCGCGTCCTTCGGCCGGACCCGCACGGCCGCCGGGTCGCCCAGCGTCCACACGTCAACCGCGCGGGCGGTCTGCACCAGTACGCGGAAGCCGGCGTTATCGACCGCCACGCTCTCGGGCAGATCGCCGGTCCGCTCTGCGTTCGCGTCGGCCGACACGCGCACCCCCCACAGGGCGAGCAGAGGCCCTTTACGCACAGGGGGCGCATTCACCTTCGCGTCGCGTGGCTTGTCGGCCTTCGCCTTGGCGCTCGGATCGGATTTCGCGTCTTTTTTGAGTTCGCCAGAGGCCGTGGCCGGAGCGGCTGCGGCGGCGCTGCCACCGCCACTCGCAGAGCTGCCTCCACCCGCGCCGCCCCCCTTGCTCGGGCCGGCATCACCGTCCGACTTCTCCCCTGAGCCCGGCTTCTCGGGCGCGTTCGGTGCGTCGCGTTCACCGCCCCGGCTTTGTCCGCTCCCGCCCAGCAGCGCTTGAAACTCGGCTTCAAACCGGGTGACAAGGACCGCCCCGCCCACGAGGATGCAGGCCATGAAGACGGCGATCATCGTAACCTGTCTGTCTGTCATGTGCGTGCCTCCAGGGGTCCGACCGAACCCTAGAGCGCGTTTTCCTGCTGAGTGTGAAAGGGCACCATCGGGGCAACTGGCGCGTCACCGCGCCGCCCCTTCAGAAAGGATTTGAGTCCGCGGTGGTGCAGGGCGCAGAAGTGAAGACGCCGTCAGCACGTGAACCGTGTGGGGGGCGGATCGCCGATCGACCCGCCCCCACACGCGAACGACATCACACGAGGCCGCTGGCCGCGACCTTGATGCCCTTCAGGGCCATCCGGAGCTGTTCGGGGTTCGGGGAGAACTCCAGCGCGGTCGCCTTATCGATGCGCCCGCCGAGGCACAGGTCTTCCAGGTTCTTGTTGAAGTCCATCATCCCTTCGTTGTAAAACGCCCGGATCGCGTCCAGCAGCTTCGCGTCCTGGCCCTTCAGGATGATGTCCCGGATCGTCGGGTTGACGATCATGATCTCGTTCGTCGGCACCCGCTGCACGCCCGGGATGCACGACGGCACCAGCTTCTGCGCCACCACGGCGCGCAGGTTGAACACCAGCGACTGGCGGACCGCCCCGTGCTGGCTGGGCGGGAACAGCCCCAGGATGCGGTCGACGGTGCTGTACGCGTTCGAGGCGTGGATCGTCCCGAACACGACGTGCCCGGTTTCCGCGGCGTGGACCGCGGCCTCGAACGTCTCCGAGTCGCGCATCTCGCCCACGAGGATCACGTCCGGGTCTTCGCGCACCGCGTGCTTCAGCGCCGTGTGCCAGTCGCACACGTCCAGGTACACCTCGCGCTGGTTCACCACGCTCATCTTGTCCGTGAACACGAACTCGATGGGGTCCTCGATGGTGAGGATGTGCAGCGCCTCGTTCATGTTCATGTAGTCCAGCATCGACGCGATCGTCGTCGACTTGCCGGACCCGGTCACGCCCGCCAGCAGCACCATCCCCTGCTCGAAGTGGCACAGCTTCTCGATGGTCGCCGGAAGGCCGAGCTTCTCGAACGACGGGATCGACTGGTTCACCAGCCGCGCCACCATCGCGAACTTGCCGCGCTGCTTCAGCAGGTTCACGCGGTACCGGGCCTCGTCGTTCCCGATGACGTGCGCGAAGTCCGCGCCGCCGGTCTCGTCGAGGATCTTCTTGTCCTTCTCGCGGAGGATCGGGTAGATCAGCTTTTCGAGCGTCTCCTGCGTCAGCACCGGCGTGTTCATCTTCTGGATGACGCCGCGGAGCCGCATCATCCCGGGCAGCCCGGCCTTCAGGTGGAGGTCCGAGCCCTTGTGCAGCATCACCGTGCGGAACAACTGGTTGATCTGCGGCTCGCCGGGCACGCTGGTGGCGACCTTCAGCCCCGGCTCCGGCGAGTTGATCGGGATCGGCACGTACGGCGCGGGGGGCGGGGGCGGCGAAGCGGGGGGCATCGGTGGCTCCTCGGCGAACGAGAATGAGATGACACGATCAGTTCCGCGGCCGCGCGGCGGGCTTACACGCGCACGGGCACGCCCTTCGAGGCGAGGTACGCCTTGGTGTCCGGAATCGAGTACTCGTTGTAGTGGAAGATGCTGGCGGCCAGCGCCGCGTCCGCACCGGCCTCGAACGCGAGCCGCAGGTGCTCGGGGCTCCCGGCCCCGCCGCTGGCGACCACCGGCACGTTCACCGCGCGGCTCACCGCGGCCAGCATCGGGAGGTCGTACCCGTTCTTGGTGCCGTCGGCGTCCATCGACGTGAGGACGATTTCGCCGGCGCCCAGCTCGACCACCCGCCGCGCCCACCACACGGCCTCCAGGCCCGTGGGGACCCGGCCGCCGTTGACGTGAACCTCCCAGACCGCTCCGTCGGCCGCGTCCGCGGTCACCGGAGTAAACGCCGCTCCGAGCTTCTCATTCCGCGCGCGGAATTCCGCGCGCGGGACGCGCTTCGGGTCGATGTTCACCACCGTGGCGCAGTTGCCGAACTTCCGGCTCACCTGCTCGATCAGCTCGGGGGTGCGAACGGCCGCGGAGTTCAGGCTCACCTTTTCCGCGCCGGCCTGGATGAGTTGGGTCGCGTCGTCGAGGGTGCGGATGCCGCCGCCGACGGTGAAGGGCATGAAGATCTGCTCCGCGACGCGGCGCACCATCTCCAGCATGATCGCCCGGCCCTCGTGACTGGCCGAGATGTCGAGGAACACGAGCTCGTCGGCGCCCTGTTCGTCGTACCGCCGGGCCACCTCGACCGGGTCGCCGGCGTCGCGGAGTCCGACGAAATTCGTACCCTTCACCACGCGCCCGCGATCCACATCGAGGCACGGAATGATGCGCTTGGTGAACATCGAACCTTTGGTTTCGTCGCGTGGGCGGGTTGAGAAGAGTCTGATGTGATCGTACCGGGCGGCGCCCGTGCGGTCAATCGGCCCCCGCGCACACCGCAACACGAACCGGGGCAGACGCCCCGCGGCGGGGCCGGTCAGTCGATCCGGTTGGCGGCGACCCAGAGCATGTAGGCGACGCGGTCGTTGAGCTGCTGGCGCTTGCGGTGCTGGAGGTAAACGTCGCGGTACCCGTAATACAGACAGGCGATGGTCAGGCAGGCGATGTTGCACGCGAGTAACTGGAACACGGGTGGTCTCCCCAATCGAACGGAAAGCGACTTTAAGGTGCGGGGCGTTCGCGGGCGAGCGGCCCGGAGGTGCCAGAACCGTAGGTCACTTGCCGACCGGGGCAACCGGCGCGGGGGGAAAAACCGATGCGTGAAAAGCCCGGAAGTGAAGGGTTTTTCTGCACTGTTAACGCGACCGCTGAAACCGGCACCGCCGGACCGGTCGGGTGTTCAGGGAAGTTGACGGCGCGCTAGGGGGCTTCAGCCGGGGTCACAATGACCTCGCCGCGCAACCCGTCCAGACCCTCGCTGCCGAGGCGGATGACGCGCCCGCCCACTTCGACCTCGAACAGGTCGTCGAGTTCCTGGTACGAGAGCACGTGAACGCTGGCCCCGGGCGTGAGCCCCTGCTGCTGCCAGCGGCGGAGCCGGTCGGGGTTGTCGTCCTGGGCCTCGCGCACGACCACCATGTCGCCCGCCCGGAACTCGGACAGCCGCTTCAAGTTCCGCGCCTGGAGCACCCCGGAGCTGGACGGAATCGGGTGCCCGTGCGGGTCCTCGTGCGGTTCGCCGAGGTAATCGGCGATCGCCTGCTCGAGCCGCGGCGAAATGGCGTGCTCCAGCGCTTCCGCTTCGGCGTCCACCTCGCTCCAGTCGAGCTTCAGCGCCTTGGTGAGGAACAGCTCCACGAGCCGGTGCCGCCGGATCACCCGCAGCGCTTCGGTCCGCCCGCCCGGCGACAGCTTCGCGCCCTCGCCGGCCGAGTACTCGATCCAGCCGGCGTCCGCGAGCCGCTTCAGCATCCCGGTGACGGAGGGCGCCTTCACCCCCAGCGCGCTGGCGATCTTCCCGGACGGCACCCCCTCATCGGTGCCGCCGAGCATGTGGATGGCTTTCAGATAGTCTTGAACGGCTGGCGACAATTGTTCGGCCATGCCGGGGGCTCCGAATCCGTGAGGTGTGCCACCGCTCATCATAACGAACGGACACGGAAAGGCGGTGATGAGTTCGTGAATCGGGCCGGTTCACGCGGCGCGGAGCGCTGCCTGCGGTGTGTTCCCCACGAGGAACGCGGCGGCGCGGTCGCACGCGCCCGGGACCGCGGCCCGGGACCGTAGCGCGATCAGGCGATCGACGACCGCCTGACGCCGCGCGGGGGCGTTGAGCCAGCCCACGATATCGCCCGCCATTTCGGCCGAGCGGTCGTGCCAAGTGGGGTACTCGGGGTACAGCGGCTCGTTGAGGAGTAAGTTGACGAGAGACATGTACTTAACGTTAATGAGCTGCTTCAGCACCCACCCCTCGACCCGTCCGACGCAGTACATCACGACGGTCGGCTTGGCGCGGTACATCAGTTCGAGGCTGACCGAACCCGAAACGGCGAGGCACGCGTCCGCGAGTTCGATCACTTCTGGCGTGCGCCCGACGTGGATCTCGACCGGCAACCCGGCGGGCAGCAGCGCGCGGACCGCTTCGGCCTGGGTGGCGTTGAACGCCCCGACGAGGAACCGCACGTCCGGGCGGGCCACGTGGATCTTCTGCGCGGTGGCGAGCATCGTGCGCGCGTTGGCGGCAATCTCGCTGTTCCGCGAACCGGGCAGCAGCGTCACCCGCGCCCCTGGCTTTGCCCGCTCCTGAGCCAGGAAATCGGGGTCGAGGCGCTGTCGCGCGAGTTCGTCGAAGTACGGGTGGCCGATGTAGTGCGTTTGCACCCCGCGCTTCCGGTACCATTCGTCCTCGAACGGCAGCGCCGTGAGAACGCCCGTGAAGCACTTCCGCACGGTGCGGACGCGCCCGGACCGCCACGCCCAGATCTGCGGGGGAACGAAGAAGTAGGTGGGGACACCGAAATCGCGGATGCGTTTGGCGAGTTCCAGGTGGAAGCCCGGGTAGTCAATCATGACGACCGCGTCGGGCCGCTGCGTGCGGATGTGGTGAATCGCGAGGTTGCCGATGCGAAACAGCGCGGGCAACGCTTGGACGACGCCCCGCAGTCCCATGACTGCGAACTTCGGGAGCGGGAACAGAATGTCCGCACCGGCGGCCTGCATCCCGTCGCCACCGAAGGCGGTGACGTGCGTGTCTGGGGCCTGGGCGTGAAGGGCACGAACGAGGTTCGCGCCGTGCAAATCCCCGCTCGGCTCACCGGCGCTGACGAAAACCTTCATGATGCGGCATCCTTGCCAGCAAGCAGTTGACCGGACGGGCGTGCGCTCACCCCTTGGCGGGAGGCGGCGTCGTTACGGACGCATCCACCCCCGCCACAGCGTTTCCGGCCCCGCGCCCGGGCAGCTCGGTGGTCTCCGCGACGCGACGGTACCCGAGCGAGCGAAGAACTTCAAGCACTTCGCTCCACGTCGGGAACGGGCGCCGGTTCTCGCGCTTGTACCGGTCCATCGCCTTCATGAACTCGGTCTCGTCGTCGGAGTAGTCGCGCTCGCACGTCGTCGGATCGATCAACCGGCGCCGCTCACTACTCTTCCGTTTGGCCGCGGCGTTCTCCGCGCGCCGCCGGTCCGTCGCAACGGGAATGTTGCGCTTGCGGCGGTCGGCGGGGAAGGGCGTGGTTCCGGACTTGGAACCGTTTGTAGGTTCAGCGGCCGCGGGTTGCGGAACGTTTACTGAATTCGACATCTGCGGTGCCTCACAGCCAATAGTGGGGGGCGGCTGGAGCCAAGCATCCGCGGCCGTCCTGGCCGATCGCGTTTATCGCGATCCTCGGGGATGAACGGGTGTTTCTAAACGTACCCGACGGATGGGATGTGTCAACCGGAATTCACATGCCAACCAAAATCGGGCAACATTTACTGCGGTAGCTTTTGAGGATTAGCACGAGGCGCGAAACGAGGCCGTTTATGCGCCCGTCCTGACTCCAGTCAGTGGTCCGAATTTGTAACAATTTTCGTGCCGGTGGTGTTTTCCCGTCTGCGCGGTTGACAGCGGCCCCGACGTGTGACGCTGTGGGACGGACGGTAGGGGCCGAGAGCCGGCTGGTCATCGGCTTGGGGATCGCAAGCGGGGCGAGGGGTCGGTTGCGAAGAAGTGTTTCTGCCCGGCGTGCGGGCTACGGGGCAGGACTGGTTCGACGCCGTGAAGCGGATCGAAGCGTTAGACACCTACCGTGTCTTTCAGACGTTGTGGGGCTGATCCTTTGCGGGAACCAACCGGACCGCTTTGATGCGTACAACGTGCGCGGGTTCGATTTCGAAGTACGCGATGAGCGGCTTCACTTCGAGCTTGAGCAACCCCTCTGTTAACGGGTCGGCGTACCGAAGCGGCGCGTGCTTGAGCAAGATGTTGATGACGTTCTCGGCACGAGTGACCGCGAGGGAGTGGTGCGGAAGTAGTGCGTTCCAAGCGTTCAGGCAGGCCAGTGCGGCGGGCTCATCCCAAACGACGCGGTAGAGTTCGGCCGCCGGCTGTTCGTCCATATCGCTCACTTCAAGGTTTCCGCGATAACAGCCGCCACGTCCCCGGGCGCAGGCGGGCCGTTCGCGGCGAGGGCGTCGAGCTTCCGCAGGGCTTCACTCACGGCCGCGGCCGGAACGGTCCGCACCGGTCCCGGCTGTGATCGGATCTGCCGAACCATATCCGCATCGGTCTCGCCGACGGGCGCCGGTTCCGGCTCGTTGAGGGGGCGCGTTTCGTGTGCATTTGCCACGGTAGAACTCCGCGTTCGTGTGAGGACAATCACTCCTCACCGCATCAGGATAGCTAACCCGCGGCCCGCTTCACAAGCTCGCGTTTCCCCATCGACCCGACGACCATTGCTCGAAGGTGCGGAGCAACGCGGCGGTACCCAGCGACCGCGGCGTTCGTTCACCCCGCCGCCGGCCGTGGGCGGTGTCCAACGGGCATACCGGGCACCGCTCACGACCATTGCTGACCGTTGTTCGGGAGGGCCGCTACCCAGCCGGCGGGAACCTTCGACACTTCGGGGCACGTGTCGTTCGGATTCACCACCACCCAACCGAGAGCAACCATGCCCTCCGTCAAGCAGTCGCAGGAAGAGCGGGCACCGTTCTGAGTGGGCGACGGCGCCGGGAAATGCAACCAGCCCCGCGACCGCTGGGAACGGTGGCGAGGCTGAAAATGAAGCAGTTCGCAGTGATTTGCAGGGCGTTGCGCCCATCGGACTTAAGAGCCACCTGTGGGATTTGAACCCACGACCCCCGCTTTACGAAAGCGGTGCACTACCGCTGTGCTAAGGTGGCGTCAACCCTTGAATCAAGGGTGTTGGGTGGTGTACTGCCGGCCACACCCCTTTTACACCCGCTGTTCTTGAATCTGACCGACCCTGACTGAAACTCCGGTGGTGAATCACCACAACCGTTTTCGAGTAACGGCCGCTGTGTCTGAGAGAGATTCTACCGCGCCGAGGTTCACCGGCAAGCCAAACAAACCGCACACCGAATTCCCCTCGTCTCTCACGTCACCGAGCGCTGGGCAAACGAAGCAGGCGGCGGGGGGCGTGCTGCGCGTTCTTGACCGACCGCGACCGCCCGGGAGCGGGACACGTGTCCCCTTCGGGCCGTCGCGCCTCACCTACAAAAGCGACGCCCCAGGAAGTTGGTCCGCGGATCAGGCCCCCTGGACCGACTTCCTGGGCGCGGCCCGGAACCGGATTAGTGGTTCGCGTGGCTGTCGTAGGCCCGCGGGCAGCCGTAGCCGGTGCCCCAGGGCTGGTTCATCGGGCCGGTCGGGCACTTGTGGCCGAAGCCGCCCCAGGTCGGGCCGCACGGCGAGAAGAAGTTCTTGCACGAGCCGAACTGGAACGCCAGGTCGCTCTTGATGCTGCCGCACCCGCTGTTGCAGGTGGAGCCGAGCTGGCACCCGGGGGCCGACACGGCGGACATCACGAACCCGCGAACCGGGCCGGTGGTGGTGCCGCAGTTGCTGCACCCGGCCCCGCCGCTGATGACGGTGGCGCCGGAGGACGGCGGGAGCGGGGTCGCGGCGGCGGCGGCCGGCGATGGGTTGCGGGCCGGCTGGTACTGCGGCTGTTGTGCGGCGGCGGTGCCGGACACGGCGAACGCGCCGATGGCCGCGAGGAGCAGTGAACGCATGTTGGAAACCCTTCCGAGGAAGCGCCGCTTCCGTGGCGGCAGGTTCGTAATCGGAGGGGCTTCGCCGCCGACCGCGGGGAAAGCGGCCGGCGTGTGAAAGGAATCGCGGCCGGCGCTCGTGCTGGCGCGGTCGTGGCGCGCCGGCCAGTTCGGGCGAGTCGCCCGGCAGAAGAAGGTGTAGCGGTCGTCGGGGCGGAGCGGTTCCTACTCAAACGCCACGATGCGCCGGATGATGCGGCCGTAGTCCGGGGCGAGCGAGTCCCAGACGCCGCGCTTCCGCGCCTCGCGGTTGGGCCAGTTCACCAGATTGAGGTGGTCGCCGTCCCACACGTCGGTGTGCTCCCCCCACGTCGCCGACGCGACCGATACGACCCCGTCGTTCGCCCCTTCCGCCCGGCGGACGATCTCGTGCGGCACCCGCCACCCTGACCCGAGCAGCGGGCCGTCGCACACGCCGGCCACGGAAAAGTAGCGCACCCCCGGTACGTCGCGCACGGCGGCGTTGAAGTGGGCGCACGCCGCGGAGGTGAGATCGAAAAACGCCTGCGTGGAGAGTCCGAGGAACTGGAAGAACGGGGCGAGGAGGCCGGCGAACCGCTTCATCCCCCAGTCCGCGAACGGGCTGCCGCGGTGCGGGGTGCCGACGGTGGTGAGGGTCCGCACCCGGTCGGCCATTCCGAGCTGACTAATCATGTACCGGGCGTCCAGCCCGCCCATGCTGTGCCCGATGAGGTGGACTGGCCCGTTCGGGACGTTCGCCAGCAGGTACCGCTTCAGCTCGCCCGCCCGCGCCGCGACGCCGCGGGTGCAGCTCAGGCGCGGCATCAGAACGCGGTTGCCGCTGGCTTCGAGCTGCGGGCGGATGCCGGGGAAGTAGTCCTTCAGCGGGCGGCCGAACGCCGTCACGCGGTCGTAGCCGCACAGCCCGTGGACGAGCACGATCGGCGCACCGAGTTGCGGAATGTCGTTTGCGGTCACGGCGCGCGGTCCTTTAACGTATGCAACGCCCCTTTCCTACCTCATTACGAGGGGAAAAGGGAATGAGTGTTCCGTTCGCGTGCGGTTGTGTCAGCAGAGCGGTGGGTTCACTAACATGAACGCCAGTCGCCGGCATCGTGCCTGGGGGTGAGACCGGCCCTGGCAATTCGGCCATCGCGAAAGTTGCAGCAGATATACATACTTCCTTCACGGGACTTACGCAATGCAAATTCCAGTCGCGCAACCCGGAAAAACCCGCATCGGCTGGATCGGCACCGGCGTGATGGGCCGGTGGATGTGCCAGCACGCCATGACGAGCGGCTATTCGGCCACGGTGTACAACCGCTCGGCGGACAAGGCGCAGCCGCTGGTGGACGCCGGCGCGAAGCTGGCTGATAGCCCGAAGGCGGTGGCGGAGCAAGCGGACATCGTGTTCGCGATCGTCGGGTTCCCGAAGGACGTGCGGGAGGTGTTCCTGGGTGCCGACGGGGCGCTCGCGGGCGCGAAGCCGGGCACCGTGCTGGTGGACATGACCACGTCGGAGCCGTCGCTGGCGAAGGAGATTTACGAGGCGGCGAAGGCGAAGGGCGTGGCGGCGCTGGACGCCCCGGTGAGCGGCGGCGACGTGGGCGCGAAGAACGCGGCCCTGTCGATCATGATCGGCGGGGATAAGGAGGTCGTGGAGGCCGTTCAGCCGGTGTTCGCCTGCATGGGGAAGACGATCGTTCACCAGGGCGCGGCGGGGGCCGGCCAGCACACCAAGATGGTGAACCAGATCCTGATCTCGTCGAACATGATCGCGGTGTGCGAGGGGCTGCTGTACGGGTACAAGGCGGGGCTGGACCTGGAGACGGTGTTCAAGAGCGTGAGCGTGGGGGCGGCCGGGAGCAAGGCGCTGGAGGTGCTGGGGCCGCGGATGCTGGCCCGCAACTTCGAGCCGGGGTTCTACGTCGAGCACTTCATTAAAGACATGGGCATCGCCCTGGCGGAAGCCGAGAAGATGAACCTGAGCCTGCCGGGCCTGGGGCTGGCGAAGCAGCTCTACGAAGCCGTTCGGGCTCAAGGGTTTGCGAGAAAAGGGACGCAGGCTCTGCTCGTGGCTCTGGAGACGCTCAACGGGATCAAGCGGTGACTCGAAAAGCCTCTACCCCCTCCGTTTGGCACGGAAAGAGGCACGGAATGCGTAAGACTGGCGTATCGAGACCCTCGTTCCTCAGTCCTCGACTCCCGTCTACTCACTCAGTTCTGTAGAGACGGTTCGGGTCGGACTACCGATGTGTTGAGGGCTGATGGGTACTGCCGAGGGCCGGTGTAGGGTGTCGATATGCAATTAATTGTTTGATATAATAGTGGGGCGGGGTTGCATCGGCGATTTCGGTGGTGGTCGAACGGCGGCTCGGGTACGCTGCGGACGTTCTTCAGGAGGTTCCCATGCGGTGGATTCCACTGGCCGGGCTCGTTCTGGCTTTTTCAACTGCCGAGGCCGCACCGGTCCCCAAGCACTTGATGAAGAACCGGCAGATCGACCCCACCAAGTTGGTGGGCAAGTGGACCCCAAAAGAGAAGCCCGAGCTTGGCACCTTGGAGTTCACCCGGGACGGGAAGATCGTGATGGAGTACCCGCTGAACGGCGAGACACACAGGTCGGATGGAGTTTACAAAGTCGAGAAGGATGAACTGACCGAAACGTTTGATCGGCCGGGAGGATCGCAGCCCCTGACTCTGGTCATTTCGGAACTGACCGACACGGATCTTGTGCTCATCAAAAAAGACGGCGTGAAGTGGCCGATGGTTCGGGTGAAGGGAAAGTAAAGGTACTCGTTCAGCGCCTCAGCCGGCGGCCGGTACAGTTGAACGGGGCCGAGCTGGTAACATGCTGGTATGGACGAGCCCGCGTGTCCCGGTTGTCGGGAACTGTCCAAGCAGGTCGCCGAACTCACGGCCCGAGTTGCCGAATAACCCGGCGGCTGGACGAGGCGTTTGTGCGGGCCGGCGTAAAGTGGCCCCTTTTCGTAAAGGTCTAACCAGGCCCCACCCGAAGCCACCGGGCCGCAAGTCCGGTGGCGCCCACGACAAGCACGGCCACCGTCTACCACCGCCGAAACACGGTCGCTGAGTGCCATGAGTCTCACCTGCCGGACGCGTGCCCGCACTGTCGGGGCCGGCTCGTTGAGAGCGGTACGGCGGACCAGTTCCAGACCGAGATCCCCGCCAGCCAATGATCCGCAAGTTCCGCGTCTACATCTGCCACTGCGAGTCGTGCGGCAAGCGGGCTCGAGGTCGGCACCTGCTCCAAACATCCGACGCCTTGGGGGCGGCGGCCAGTCAAGACGCCCCGACATCCAGACTGCTGTCTTTGAACCGCAAATCGAGCCCACCAACTGGAGGGCCGAGACGGCGATCTGCCCGGCCGGGGCGAACTGCACGGTGTCGGGCCGGAACCGCACGGCCGAAGGCGCGAAGGTGCAGGGCGTGTTGATTTCGGTGTTCGAGACCTGACGACGCCAGGCCCCCTCGGTCATGTATCGCGTCAGCCAAACGTTACTGCGGTTTAGCAGCCGGAGAAATCGGTGAAAGACAGGGCTCAAATCTGGGAAGGTGTTGGAGAGGGCGGCCCATGACTGAGGCGGAATGGCTGGTGTGCGATGACCCAGGTCCGATGCTGGAAACCCTGCTCGGCAAGACAAGCGACCGGAGGTTGCGGCGGTTTGCCGTAGAGTGCTGCCGTCGTGTCTGCGAGCACCTGATCGATCCGCGTTGCCTACGAGCCCTCGAGTCAATTGAAGAGAACGTCGGGCGTAGCCGAGATGACACATGTTGCCGAGCGGCAGCGGACGACGTGCGAGCAGTTCGGAAAGAACGACTCACACACCTATACGCTTCATTTGTTAGCGCCGAGTTGGCCCAGCAAGCCGCCGATGACGGGATCTGGGGGCTTATCGATGAGGCCACGGCAGTGCAGGCAGTCGCCAAAGCCGAGAGCGATCCGATCTGCTCCGCGGCTTGTGCGGTATGGGTAGCGGCAGGGGCCGGCAGGACATTCGAGGATGACGACACGCTGATTGGTAGCGCCGAAGTGTCGGCTATTCATGCCGCCAGCGCCTGCGGCAACGGCACTTCCGAGAGACGTCTTCAAGCTCAACTCGTCCGCGACATCTTCGGCAACCCGTTTCGGACCGTAACCGCCGATCCGTCGTGGCGGGCGTCAACGGTCGTGGCGCTGGCGTCGCATATGTACGATTCCCGAGACTTCTCCGCGATGCCGATCTTGGCCGACGCGCTTCAGGATGCGGGCTGCACCAACGAAGCAATCCTGACGCACTGCCGGGCGGCGGAGTTGCACGTGCGTGGGTGCTGGGTGGTGGATATGGTGATCGGGAAAGGGTGACCGGCGACTGTCGGATTAACGGCCCCGCCTCCCACCTGCTGACGTAGGCGGGTGTGACCTCGGCATGTTCGTGTCTCCCCAATCGCCAAAGCCACGCAAACTTGAAGCTACTGAAATCCCACTGATCGATATCCACCCGTCTCCTTCTGTAGCTGGCCTGTGTGATGCCAGTGTGACACAACTCATGTGCTGCCGCCTTCACGGCGCACCGTTACTCTTCAACCGGATCGGGTGCCCTTCATCCGCGCTGCCGGCGCGCCTCCTGCCATCAGCCGTAATTGAGGAACGGTGCTTGGCGCGTCGGTTGTGGGTTGGTGTCGAGTGACGCCAACCCGCGATCCACACAGCCCCGGTCTGGCTTCCCGGCGGGCGACCCGGTGACGAACCTCATGGGCGATGCGGGAACGGCGGCGGGAGGCACGCGTGCGATTCGATGCCATTCGCTACCCGCGCACTGCCCCGAGCTTCCGCAGCAGTAGTCCGCCGGGTCGGAACGATGGCCGGTCGCTACCCGCGGGCTCCCTTCCAACTTCCCGACCGCTGCTCGCGCACGGGCCGGTCGGGATGCGGGGCACGAGGTGTAACGGGGGGTACAGCAGCCCGATGACCGGTCGGCGTGACGAACGGCCCTCGCTGGTCGGTCTTCGGGGGCACGGGAGGGAGCGGGATGGGAGCGGAAGCGATGGGGTATCAGCGGGCCAATTGCGGGCGGAACGATGGCGGTTCGCTACCCGAGAACGACCCGCCCGCTACCGCTCGATGCGGTCGCACAATCCGCACATGCGGAACGCGCGGCACTCAGGACACGGCGAAGCCTTACGGGGTCGGATGTCGCAAGTTTATTTGGGGTCATTGTTTGTGGCGAATTCGGTCGCGTCGGGGATGGCAATCGCCGCCCGCGACGAGCATACAGGACGGCAAAATGGCATCAGTCGACGGAACAAATGGGAGCGGACGGCAACCGGACGGCGGTCCCGGCTGCGGAAAGAGCGGCCGTTTTGAGTGGCCGCGGGCACGGAAGACGGGCATACAGATCAGCACACGGCGGTCGGTTTCAGTGGCATTTGGGGCGGGCGTCCGAGCGATCAGCGGGGCGGGTCGGAAGCCGCTCCTCGGTTCGCGGTTCACTGGAAACGACGGTAGACGGGATGAGACAGCGCCCGGCGGCCCGCTCGCCGAATTTGGTTCCCGGAGGCTCGCGTCATGAAGACCAAAGCGGAGATCGTGCTGGACTGGCTGCCGCGGTACACCGGGCGCCCGGTCGAGCAGTTCGGGAAGTACATCCTGCTCACCAACTTCGCCCACTACGTGGACCTGTTCGCCGCCCGGTACGGCGTGGAGGTGGTCGGCCGCGACCGGCCCATGACCTCCGCGACGGCCGAGAACATCACCATCCTCAACTTCGGCATGGGGAGCGCGATGGCGGCCACGGTCATGGATCTGCTCTCCGCCATCGAGCCCAAAGGGGTGCTGTTCCTCGGCAAGTGCGGCGGGCTGAAGAGCACGAAGGTCGGCGACTTCATCCTCCCCATCGCGGCGATCCGCGGCGAGGGGACGAGCCACGACTACCTGCCCGCGGAGGTGCCCGCGCTGCCGTCGTTCCGGCTCCAGGCGGCGGTGGCCGCGGCCAGCAGCAAGCACGACGTCGATTACTGGTCCGGCACCGTGTACACCACCAACCGCCGGGTGTGGGAGCACGACGAGCGGTTCAAACAGTACCTCCGCGACATCCGGGCTAGCGCCATCGACATGGAGACCGCCACGATTTACGTGGTCGGGTTCGTGAACCGCATCCCGAAAGGCGCCCTCCTGTTGGTGTCCGACAACCCGATGACGCCGGAGGGCGTGAAGACCTCGAAAAGCGACGCGACCGTAACGGAGATGTACGTCCGCAAGCACTTGGACCTCGGGATCACGGCCCTGATGGAGCTGCGCGACTTCGGCACCTCCGTGCGGCACCTGCGGTTCGAGGAGCGCCCGGGCTGACGGGACGCTCCCCCAAATAAGGCCGAGTTCACCGCAGAGGGCACAGAGATGAAATCAGAAGAACAAGTGAAAAGCCTTGTCTTACCAAGTATCTCCTGTTTTCTCTGCGCCCTCTCGTGCTCTCTGCGGTGAACCCGGCCTTTCTTCTTACTGGCTCTTTCTCTGGCGCATTGAGTCAAGGTCATGCCCCTGACGTTTGAAGTGCTGGGCGGGCCGCAGCGGGACAACGCCCTGTTCGTGAAGGTCGATACCGGCCAGTCCCAGACGCGGCTGCTGTTCGACTGCGGCGACGGGTGCCCGCACCAGCTCGGGCCGTCCGAGCTGCGCGAGGTCGATCACCTGTGCTTCTCGCACCTGCACATGGACCACGTGGCGGGGTTCGACCTGTTCTTCCGCGTCAACTTCGACCGCACGTCGAAGGAGAACCGCATCTGGGTGCCGCACGGCAGCGCGGAGGTGATCCAGAACCGGTTCCGCGGGTTCATGTGGAACCTCGTGGACGAGAAGCAACTAGGTGAATGGCTCGTGACGGAGGTGGCGCCGGAGACGGTCCGCACGACGCGCTACCTCACCAAGGAGGCGTTCCGCGCGGCACACCCGCTGTCGGAAGTGGCGCGGGACGGTCGCGCTATCTTCGAGGGGGACGGGTTCACGCTCGAAGCCGTGCTCCTCGACCACGGGACGCCGTCGGTGGGCTACTTGGTGCGTGAACACGACCGGGTGAACGTGGACACCGCGGTGCTGGCCGCCAAGGGGCTGGCGCCCGGTCCGTGGCTGAAGCGATTACGAGGGACAACGGCCGGACCGGGCGAAACCGTTGAGGTGAACGGGGCGGTTCACGATCTCGCCGAACTGCAACGCGAAGTGCTGGTGACGACGCGGGGGGCGTCGATCGCGTACTTAACGGATTTCCGGCTCACGCCGGCGACCGCCGATATGCTCGTGCCGTGGCTCCGCGGGGTGACGACGGTGGTGTGCGAGAGCCAGTACCGCGCGACCGACGCGGACCTCGCCGACGCGGTGAAGCATTCGACGAGTGAAGAGGTCGCATCGATGGCGGCGCGGGCCGAGATCGGTCGGCTGATCCTGTTCCACTTCTCGGACCGCTACGACGCGGCCGGCCGTCGCGAGTTGTTGCGCGACGCCCAGGCGGTGTTCGCCAATGCCACGTTCCCAGATGGGTGGTGGTAAATGTCGGGGTTATGTGGGCTTGTCAGGATGTGCCGGATGCGCTTACTTCCGCGTTTGTCGGAGCGACCGCACCGCGCGCTCCAAATGACGGATGCGGTACACGAGCCACCCGACCGCGCCCGCGAGCAGCACCAGTATGACCCGTTCGACGGTCAGGCCGTCGGCGGTCGGGGCCGGTCGGTCGCGGAACAGGATCCACGTGAGGAACGCGACCCACGTCAGCGCGAACAGGGCCGGGACCGACAGCGCGAGCGGGGCCGAGATCGACAGCCCGCCGCGCTTCCCGGCACAGGCCTCCAGCGTGGCCTTGTACTCGGGCACGAGCTGCTTGATGCGGTCGTTGACGTGGACGCAGTAGGCCCAGTGCCGCCGCTGGATCACGAACCAGAGGAACGTGAACAGCATCCCGACGACGGTGATGGGCAGGAAGAACCCGATCGCCGACTCCTTGTTGTACATGATCCCGCAAATGGTCAGGAGGCCCATCTCCAGAAACGAGAAGTAGTTGAGCCGGTCGTGGAACAGGCGCTCCTCGTGCATCCCGTGCGCCCAGAGCCGGTTCACCTCGTCGGGGTGGGCCGGCGGCGGTCCTTCCCGTGTCTCACCCATCGGCGACATCCTTTCAGCGCGCCCCGGCGAACTGGTAGGCGTCGCCGAGGACGGTGCGGGTGATGTGGATGATTTCCTGCGTGTGCCCGCGGAAGTGGGCGACACTGCGCACCGCGGCCTCGATGCCGGTCCAGTCGAAGTTGTTCACCCGCCGCCGCTCGGTCAGCCGCTCGTCGGTCGCGGCGGTGATGGCGTCGCGGGCCAGGGCGACGGCCGAGGCGAGCGTTGCCAGAAGGGCGTCTTTCGGGGCCGCGTCGCGGGCCGCGAACTCCGCCGGCCGGTCGCGGGTGTCTGCCGCCCCCGTGAGGTTGGCGTGGATCATTTGCCGGATGTTGCCCGCCAGGTGCAGGATCAGGTTGCCGATGGCGTTGGTGCCTTCGGGCGGGCGCCACCACACCTGGGCGTCGGTGAGCTGACCGACGCAGTGATGGATTCGGGATGAGGCGGCGTCGAGTTCGTCGCAGAGGGCGCGGTTCAGCGCGGTGCGGAGGTCTTCGGCCATGAGGGAACTCCCGGGGCGACTCCCGTTTAGCTTAGTAGGTGTGAATCGCCCACACGGTCCAGAGGGTGAGGCCGAACAGCAGCCGCAGCCCGATCTGCACTGCGACCCACCACAGCGAGGCGTTGATCGTGGTGCGGTAGCCCTCCAGGCTCTTTTTCACCTCCTCGTCGACCATCTTGTGGGGATCGACGAAGCCCAGGGTGACGGCCCGCACCAGCGGACCTTTCCAGCCGAGCCACGTTTCGGCCTGGTCCAGGTACTTGACCGTCTCGTCGTGGTCGAACTTGCTCACCCGCACCACGAAGTAGATGTCCACCGCCAGCATCGGCAGGAGCGGGACGAGGACGACCGGCACCCACCACCACTCCCGCTGGAGCTGCGGGCCGGTGAGCACCGCCAGGGGGAAAATGAGCCGCGAGAAGAGGAGCTGAACGAGGGTCAGCACCAGGGCCAGGAGGGCGGGCCGGAAGAAGGACCAGTTCAGGATGAGGCTGCTGTGCTCGGACAGCCGCGCGATGAGTTTGGGCCACCGGCCCTGCACGCCGATCAGGATGCGGACCGCGTTGAGGTACACGTCCCAGCGGCGCACGAGGCTGATGACGAACATCAGCGTGACGTAGAAGTCGAACACGCGAATCAGGTTGATCGGCGGCTGCTCGGGCGGCACGGTTTCGGTTCTCGCGGTGGCGCTAACGCAGTTCTATCGACTCCACGGCGATCGCAACTTGACCCGGGCTCACCGGGCGTTTACGCTCGTCGCACCCTCTCCCTGGATACCCGATGGCGCGTGTTCACCTCTATCTCCTGCTGGCGGCCGTGCTTCCGATCGCGTCCGGCTGCGCCCGGCCGGCGGAGGAGTACACGATCGTCGTGATCCCGAAGGGCCTGTCGCACGAACACTGGCAGTCGGTGCGACGGGGCGCCGAACGCTGCGCCGCCGACCTGGAGGCCGAGGACGGCACGCGGGTCCGCGTGATCTTCGACGGCCCGCTGCGCGAGCGCGACGCCCTCGAACAGATCCGGATCGTGGACCGCCGCGTGGCGACGGGGGCGAGCGCGCTGGTGCTCGCCCCGCAGCACAGTGCGACCATGACCGCGTGTGTGAAGCGGGCGGCGGACGCCAGCGTGCCGGTGGTCATCATCGATTCGGGGCTGGACGACCCGAACCACTTTGTCAAGTACGTCGCCACCGACAACTACAACGGCGGCCGACTGGCGGGCCGGCACCTGATCCGCGAACTCCAGCGGCGCGGCAAGGATAAGCCGAAACTCATCCTCTTCCGGTACGCGGTCGGATCACAGGCCACGGAAGACCGCGAGCGGGGCTTCGAGGACGAGGTGAAGGAACGTTGCCCCGGGGCGGAGTGGCTCTCCACCGACAAGTACGCCGGGGCCACTCGCGATTCCGCGATGCGCGAGGCCGGGCCACTGATCCTCCAGTTCGGGAACCAAGTGGACGGCATCTTCGCGCCGAACGAATCGTCGGCGTCGGGCACCGCCGACGTTCTGCGGGCACAGGGGCTCAACCAGAAGGTGGCGCTGATGGCGTTCGACGGGAGCAAGCCGCTGCTCCAGTCGATCCAGCAGGGCGACGTCATCGGCAGCATTCTTCAAGACCCGTACCGGATGGGGTACCTGTCGGCGTGGTACTGTGTGCGGCACCTGCGCGGCGAAGACATCAACAACGGACGCCGGGAGATGAGCGAGGGGACCGGCGAGTACCTCATCACGGCGGAGAATGTCACCTCAGCGTTCACGCTCGGGCTGTACGACCCGGAGGCCCAGGCGCGCCGGACAACGGGAGAACTGCGGAAGGGGCCGAAGAAGTAAGGGTGCGAAGAGCTTTTCCTCGTACCCGCTCCGGTTAGTTGCTGTGCTGTCGTGTTTCCAGAGCTCGCGCCGGGCTCGTTCTTGGTTGGATGCCTTTCCCTGTTTCATGGGAAGGGGGGAAGAGGGGTTCTTCGTATGGCGCCGCGCTTCCGGCTCACCGGCATCCGCAAGAGCTACGGTCCCACCGCCGCGCTCCGCGGGGTGGACCTCGAACTGCTGCCGGGTGAGGTTCACGCGCTCGTCGGTGAGAACGGGGCCGGTAAGTCCACGCTCATGAAGGTGCTTAGCGGGGCCGAACAGCCCGACGCTGGCGCGATGGAACTGGACGGCACGGCGTACCTTCCCACCGGGCCGCACGCCGCACGCGAGCGCGGCGTCGTGATGATCTACCAGGAACTCGCGATCTGCCCGGACCTAACAGTCGAGGCCAACGTCACGCTCGGGCAGGAGCGAAACTGTTTCGGGTTTCTGTCGGGCGAGGCGAACCGCACGCGGGTCGCCGCCGCGCTCGCGCAGCTCGGTCACCCGGAAATTCGCCCGGACGCGCCCGTCGCAACGCTTTCGCCCGCCGGGCGGCAAGTAGTCGAGATCGCTCGCGCCCTGCTGTCGGATGTCAAGGTGCTCGTGCTCGACGAGCCGACCAGCGCCCTCACCCAGGAAGACGCCAAACACCTGTTCGAGCTGGTCCGGGCGCTGAAGGGGAAGGGCGTAACGGTCGTTTACATCAGCCACTTCCTCGAAGAGATCGAAGCGGTTGCGGACCGGTTCACGGTGCTCCGCGACGGCGAGGCCGTCGGCAGCGGCCGGGTGGGCGAAGTCACGCGCGAGCGGATCGTGGAACTGATGGTCGGGCGAGCGGTTGCGGAGCAGTACCCGCGCACCTCGCACGAAATCGGCGGACCCATGCTGGAACTCACCGATCTGGCGGGCGAGCAACTGCCCGCCGGCGTTTCGCTCCAGCTGCGTCGTGGGGAGATTCTCGGTGTGGCCGGGATCATCGGATCGGGCCGCACGGAACTCCTTCGGGCGGTGTACGGCCTCGATCCGGTTCGCTCCGGGCGCGTCAAAATTGGTGCCTTCGGCGGAGAGCAAGCGACGCCGCGCGACCGTATTCGGCAGGGGCTCGGGCTCGTCAGCGAGGACCGCAAGACGGAGGGGTTGGCGCTCGAACTGCCGATCGCGGACAACGTCGCCCTCAGCCGGCTCGACGAAGGCGCGACCGCCGGGTTTCTGTCGCGGTCGCGCCTGAGTGCGGCGGTCGCCGAGGTACTGAACCGGTTCGGGGTGAAGTTTCGCGACGCGGGGCAGCCGGTCGGTGAGTTGAGTGGCGGAAACCAGCAGAAGGTCGCGCTGGCTCGGCTGTTCCACCAGCGTGCCGACGTACTGCTGCTCGACGAGCCAACGAAGGGCGTGGACGTCGGCAGCAAGTCGGACATTTACCGCCTCATCGGCGAGGCCGCAGCGAGTGGCAAGGCGGTTCTGGTGGTGAGCAGCTACTTGCCAGAGTTGTTCGGCGTGTGCGACACCCTCGCGGTGATGACCCGCGGTCGGCTCTCGGCCGTGCGCCCCGTTTCCGAATGGACCCCGGAAGCGGTCATCGCGACCGCGACCGGGAACCCGTAACGCGTTCTCTCAAACGAAGTACCGATGGCAACCTCTCCTGCGCCTGCTTCCACCGCGTTCAAGCTCCCGGCGGGACCGTGGATCGGCTTCGCCGCTGTGCTGGCGCTGTTCACCGCGCTCATCGGCATCAAGGGCGACCTGGGCACGTTCCTGAGCCTCGGGAACCTGCGCGTGCTGCTGCACGAGGGGACGATACCGGCGGTTGTCGCGCTGGGGATGCTACTCGTACTCATCAGCGGCGGCATCGACCTGTCCGTCGGTGCGACCGTCGCCCTTGTGACCGTCGTCACGATGCGCGTCTACACCGCGATGTACACCGCGTCCGACCCGTCACCCACGAGTTCGATTGTGGCGTGCGTGTGCGGGGTGCTCGCGGGCGGGCTCGTGGGTTTCGTAAACGGGTTGCTCGTGACGAAGCTCCAGCTACCGCCGTTCGTGGCCACGCTGGGGATGCTCGGGATCGCCCGCGGCGCCGCGGTGTGGCTCGCCGGACGCGCGACCCTGCCGTTTCCGCTCAACGGCACTCCCGAATGGGTGAACACCGTCGGTCGTGTGTCGCTCACCAACCCGGGGCTGTGGTCGCTTGTTGCACTCGCACTCCTGACGGTCGTGCTGTTGCGGCTCACGGTGTTCGGGCGCCACCTGTACGCCGTCGGATCGAACGAGGCGACGGCACGTCTGTGCGGGGTGAACGTCGCCCGTACCAAGGTGCTCGTTTACACCCTCGCGGGGCTGCTCACCGGCTGGGCCGGAGTCATCATGTTTGCCCATAGCAACAGCGGCAACCCGACGCTGGGCGAGCAACTCGAACTCGACGTGATTACCGCGGTTGTGATCGGCGGAGCGAGCCTGTCGGGCGGGAAGGGCGGGGTGGTCGGGGCGATGCTCGGGGTCGCGATCCTCATCCTTATCAAGAACGGCGTGAGCCTGTTCAACGTTCCGGTCGAAATGCAGTATGTGCTCATCGGGGCGCTGCTGGTCGCGAACGTGAGCCTGAACCGGTGGCGTGAGCGCAAGAACCGGGCGTGAGGGCCCCGGTCAGGGCACTTTGAGTACCACACGGAAGCTCGTGAACGGGCTCGGACGGTTCGCGGGCGCTGTCAGGGGCTGGATGGTTCGTTCTGCTTCCAGCATTTTGAACGTGAGCGGGCGGTCGAGTGCGAAGTTACGCCCGCGTAGCACCACCTTTTCGGTGCCTGTGGGTGATGCCACGTCCCGCACGTCGTTTCCGCTTCCGTCGTTGAGAACCGTGCGCGTCCACTCACGTCCGTTACCTGCCATATCGAGCAACTCGGAGTAGCTGATGTCCGCGCCGCCCGGCCGCCGGACGGGACCGGCCGTCGCCCGGTTCACCCACGGGGTGCCCGATCGTCGGGTCGGGCCTTCCTGCCCCTGCTGCTCATAGAAGCCGGCCGCGTGGTCCCACTCCTCGGCGGTCGGTAGCGAGCCGTTGAAGGCGGACCGGGCAAATGCCTGCGCGTCGGTCGCGGTGACGTTCACGACAGGAGTGTCGTCGCCGCCCGCCCGATACTCGGCGTTCGTGACCTTCGTTTCGGAGATGTAAAACGCGACCGGCGGCCCTGGCGGTCCGCTAATGAGTCGGAACCGCACCGCTTTGCCGTGGTGCTGGGCAGTGACCCACTCCGGGACCGTTTTCCCGACGAGCGGGATTTCTTTCGTTCCGGCATCGGGCGTTGTGCCCGCCGGGAACACCCATTTCGGACCTTGCGGCGCCGGCGGGCGCGGGTTGACCGGCCTGGGTGCCGGTGCGATGGTGCCATCAGTAGGTGTGAGGGGCTGATGTGTCGGTGGGGCTAGTGTGATGGATGTTGGCACGCCACCCGGGCGGTTGAACAGTGCCCAGGCACCGACCGTCACCAGTGCGACCAGCGCCAGAGTGGCGGCCACGACCAGCGGTCCGCGCCGGCGGGGAAAGGGTTCCGGCTCTGCGAAGAGTTCGGGCTCCAGAGCTTCCGGTTCAGCGGGCTCGGGAACCGGTTTGGGGCGCGGTTTCTTTGGCAGCGAATCAATGACGACGGTGCCGCCCACCGTGGCGGTGTCGATGGCGGGCCGGCTACTGCTGGCGAACGCCGCCACCGAACCGCCGCTCAGTGGCGGGGACGGAAGCGGTGGCACGGCCGCGGGTTGCCCGCCCGTGGCGGCAAACGGGATACCGAGTGCGACCGACAGCGCGGCGACGAAATCCGTGCAGCACCGGTAGCGCTCGTGTGGCTTCGCGGCCAGCGCCTGGCGCAACACCGCGCGCTCGGGCTCGGTCACTACCTCGCTGAACTCGTACCGGCCCTCGTAGTGAGCGAGCATCAGCTCGCCGAACGGACACGGCTTGAGCGGCGAGCACCCCTGTCGCAGTTCGACGTAGGCAAAGGCGAGGCTGTAAAGGTCGCTGGCCGCGCCGCCCTCGCCGCCCCAGATTTCCGGGGCCATGTACGCGGGCGTCCCCGCGAGGCTCATGGACTCGACCCCTTGCGCCTGCGCGCGGGCCAGCCCAAAATCCGCGACCTTCGCGTGGCCGTGCAGAATGAGGATGTTGTCCGGCTTCACATCGCGGTGAACGACGTGCTGCGCGTGTAGGAAGTCCAGCCCCTCAGCGGCCTCCGCGACGTACCGGAACAGTTCCCCAGCGGGCACCCCGGGGTGGCCCTCGATGAGGCACTGCTTCAGCCGCCCGCGGAGCGTGCCCTCGGCCAGTTCCATGACGATGTGGAGCCGGTTCTCCGTCACCCAGAAGTCTTCGGTCGCCAGGATGTACGGGTGCTGCAGGTTCTTGATCAGTTCGAGCGACACCAGCTCGCGCTGCCCGGCCTCGCGGTCCGCAGCTTGGTGGAGGATCTTGATCGCGCGCTCGATGCCGCTCGGCTTTTTCCGCGCGAGCCACACCTCGCCGAACATCCCGCGGCCCAACTCGCGGATCAGTTCGTACTGCTGCGCCACCTCCACCATACCGCGAGCGGTCGGAGGTAGTTGCGGCGCGGATGTCGCCTTAACAGTGCCAGAGGCTGCCGCGGCGACGAGGTCAGCCTGAACCTCGTCGAACTGATCCGGGAACCGGTCGAGGAACTGGAGCGGGTCGGGGTGCTCGCCTGCCTGGATTCGACAGCGGTACTCTTCAATGATCAGCGCAGGCGGTGCCGCCCCGCCAGGCGCGAGTTCGGGAAACCGGGTGAGGTACTCCTCGATCCGCGGCCGTTCTCCGCCGGCCCAGCGGTGCCGCAGCTCGCGCGCGACCAGTTCGGTTAGCAGCTTCAATCGCTCCACGCCAACCAACCCGTCCAGAAATTCCGCGAAGTCGGTCACACCGCCGTTTACAAGCGCGTGCTGGAACCGGTCGGCGCGAGCGGTGAGTCGGTTCCAGTCGTCGCTAGGTAGCGTGTCGGACATCGGCCCGGTCCCGGTCAGGAGTTGTTCCGCCAGTGTACACGAAGCTCCCCCCGCCCGCCCGCGTATGGTATCCTGGTTCCGTTTGTGGCTCCGGGGGCTCTATGGCCAACCTGCTTACCACACTGGTCTGTTCCGCTCTTCTTTTGGTTGCACCCGAGGCGGGCGCTCAGCAGTTCGACCGGCGGTCCCGCGAAGAGCCCGAAATCGTGGTCGAGGCGGGCGGGCGGTTCGGCGCCTGTGACGTTCTGCGCTTCTCGGGCGACGGGCGGTTACTGGTCGCCGCGGGTGACGACAAGGTGGTGCGGGTCTGGCCGTACACCGGCAGCGGCCTGGAAACGGAGCGCGCGAAGGCGCAGGTCTTGCGCTGGCGGGCGTGGCGCGAGCAGCGCGGCGGCATCCAGGCCCTCGACATTTCCTCCGACGGCAAGAACGTCGTGGTGGGCGGGTACGGGATGAAGCCCAGTACGGTCGCGGTGCTTGACCGGGCGACCGGCGAAACGGTCGCACTGACGTGGCCGCTCGTGCGCAAAGGGGACGCGAACTTTAACATCGTTACGGCGGTCGCCTTTCATGCGGACGGTCGGGTCGGGTTCGGTACCGCGGACGGCAGCCTCTGGCTCTGGAACCCGAAGCCACTTCCCGAGCCGGATCAGGACGGGCGCACCGCGGCGCCGCCGGTTCGCGTCGGCAAGCACGATCTGCCGATGCGAGCGGTCGGGTCGGAACCGTTCAATCGGCCGCGCCTGATCTGGTTCTCCGAGAACGGCACCCTGGTTTCGGTCGCTCAAAGCGGTCAGGTGTATGCTTGCGCGTTCGACGCCGCCGCTGCCGACACCCCGGAACGGCCGCCGCCTGGGAAAGAACTGTTCAATGTGAACGCCGCCGAATCCGTGGACGCGCGGGTGTACCGGGTCGAGCGGATCGACGGCGGGCGGTGGCTCGCCGTCGCCAGTGCGGACTCCAAGGTGCTGCTGTGCCGCGCCGACGGCAAACAGACGGTGCCCCTCGCACTCGGTAAGGACCGGTTCCCGCGCAGCTTGGCGTGGCACCCGAAGACACGCGCGCTAGCGGTGGGGGTGGGCCGCGCCCTCGCGCCGGAGGGGGAGGGGCCGCGCTTCTTCGCCGAGGGGAACGACGAGGTTCGGATCTACGCCGACCCGCTCGCGAAGCCCGGTGCGGAGCCGGACATCATCACCCACACCGGGCGGGCCGAGGCGCTCGCTTTTCACCCGACGGACGTGCGCCTCGCGATCGCGGGCGGCGACGCCGATGAAGTGACGCTGCGGAAACTCGACAAACCCGACGAGAAACCGCAGGTGGTGCGCGGCGGCGGGCGGCGCCCGTGGGCGGTTAATCTGTCCGAAAACGGAAAGATGGTCGGCATTCAAACCGCGCGGGACGCCCGCTCGCTCGACCCCAATAAGCGGGGCAGCGGCCCGTGGAGCCGGTTCGATCTGTCGCGCCTGAAGGAGAGTTCCGACGAGGGCCAAAAGTGGGTCGGACCGGTCCGGAGTGCCGACGGGTGGGAAGTGGTGCCGAACTCGGATAACCGGTACGAGTGGTTCGTCGAACGCACCCAGATGGGCGAGAGGCAGAGGTTCCGACTCGAACTCGACCGGTTCCGCGATCTGGCCCCGACTTGCTACACGTTCCTCCCCGCGTCCGAGAAGCGGCCCACCCGCGTGATCATGGGGCACTATTACGGCTGCACGCTGTTCGAACTGGTTCCCGAGCGCGCGGTCCGTGGCGGGTTCGTCGGAACGAAGGTGTACACCGGCCACGCGGGCGAGGTGACATCGGTCGTGGCGGCGAGGAGTCAGACCTGGTTCGTCACCGGGGGGACCGACCAGACGGTCGCGGCGTGGTCCCTGGAAGATTGGAAGGACGCGCCGAACCTCGGCGCGACGTTCGAGGAGCACAACGGGGCGGTGCGGGTTGTGACCCTCGAAACCGGCTCGCCCGCGTGGGAGGCCGGCCTGCGGAAGGGTGACGTGCTCGACCTCCTGGCCGTGGACCGGGTCCGAGTGTTCGACCGGACGATGCTGAAGGCGGTCGGCACCCCGCAAGACGCCCTCGCGGCGCTCAAGGCCCCCAAACCCAGAATCGAGCTGTATTTCGGAATTGCGGCCGGAGAGAAGACGCCGCGCCGCGAGACGCTCACCACCGTCCGGCAGCGCCCGACCTGGAAGTGGTTTCCGGCGTTCGACAGCGCCGGCCGCATGAACGACTGGGTCGTATGGATGTGGCACGGGTCGTACTACCACACCAAAACGGTCAACGGGGACCGGCTCGTAGGGTGGCACGTCAACGCCCCGGACCCGGGCGGGCGCCCGGAGTTCTACCAACTCCAGCAGTTTGAACGGCTGTTCCACCGGCCCGACGTGATGGAGACCCTGGTGGATGCCGGTGTGGCGGCGGCGCTTCTAACCGCCCGCAATGAGCACCCGACCCGCGACCTGTTCAACAAGTCCGAGCCCGCGCCGGTGCGATTGGGCCTGGGGCACCACGAGGTCACGAACGCCGGGCTGCCCGTCACGATCACCGTCCGGGCGCGCGGCACCAACCCCGACCTATTGCCCGAGCGCGTCGAGCTGTGGCTCAACGACTTCCTCATCGAAGAATGGCCCCGTGCGGGGCGGCAACTGGACCCGCGGAAGCCATTCGAGGAGCGGTACCCGATTCCGGCGAACCGGTTCCGTGCCGGCCCGAATCGTTTAACGGTGGTGGCGGTCAATTCGGCCGGCGGGCGGGTCGAAGAGGTGCAGTGGGTGCCTAACCCCCGGCCCGCGCGGGCGGCGCGACTGTTCGCGGTACTCGTCGGTGTGAACGACTACTCCGGCACCCGCCAGAAGGTGGCGGGCGCGCGCAACTTCGGCGACCTACTTCACGCCCGCGACGACGCGGCCGAACTCGGCAAGCTGCTGAAACAATGCGCCGGTGGTAACCTGCTGTACGAAACGGCCAGTGCCGACACGTACCTGGACCCCAAGCGGGGTACGTTCCTCGACGCCCTGGGTGCGATCGCCGACCAAGCCCAACCGGACGACACGCTGGTGGTATTCTTTGCGGGCCACGGCGACATCCTCATGCCGAACGACGGTCCGGTTCCGAAAGCGGGACCGGGGTTGCCGGGCGACAAGGGAGCCTTCGTGTTGTGCGCGCCGAACTACTCGCCCGCGAAACCGGCAGAAACGGCGGTCGCGGCGGAAGAGCTGTTCGCGGCGCTCGCCAAGGTCAACTGTCGGAAGGTGGTGCTGCTCGACGCCTGTCACTCGGGCCGCCTCACGACCACAAACATGATCCGCCGATGCGTGCCGAACGGGCAGGGGCCGCTCATTATCGCCGCTTGCGACGAGGGCCAGCGGTCCTACGAACACGCGAAGTACCAGCACGGGTTGTTCACGCGTGCCGTACTCAACGCGCTCGACAAGGACAAGGACTACCGCAAGGCGGACTTCGACAACAACGGGGTCGTGTCGGCCGACGAACTGTTCGATTACGTCTCCGCGGAACTGCCCGCGCTGCTCCGGGGAGCGGGACTGAGCGGGCCGCAAACGCCCGCGTCGTTCCCGCGCGACCTGCCGAAAGACCCGCTCATCAAGCGCTGAACCTAGCGAGGTGATCCGATGCGCTCGATTGCAGGTGCTGTCGCGTTGGCACTTCTCGCTTCCGCAGGCGTGCGCGCGACTGAACCGCTTGACCACCGGGGGCGCGGCGATCTTGCGATCAAGGCGAGGGACATCCTCAAGCGGCACTGTGCCGAGTGCCACACCGGCAGCACAGACCCCGGGAAGAGCCGCACGAATCTGCTCGACCACGCGCAGGTGGCCGGCGAGAAGAAGAAGCCGATCCCGCTCGCTGCGGCGGGGGAACGCTCGCTGCTCCTCGAGTTACTCGCGGATGGCTCGATGCCGCCCGGCAACCGGCCGGCGCCCACGCCGGCGGAAGTTGCGGTCCTCAAGAAATGGATCGACGCGAAGGCGCCGGGGTACCCGCTTGCGTTCGACGAGGATTACATTCTCGGCACTATCGCCGACGAACTCAAGAACAAACCCGACCTGTCGAAGACGAAGCAGTACGTCTCGTTCGCGCACCTCGTGCGGGACGGAGAACCCCACCCGGACCTCGGCGCGGCGGAGCGCAATCTCCGTATCGCGCTGGCGCTCAGTTCGTCCGCACGAACCGGCGCCGCGCTCGAACCGGTTGACGAGGCGGGCACCGTGTTCCGGTTCGATCTCGTCGAGCAGCAATGGCGGGGCGGTTACGTGTTCGAGTTGATGGAAGGGCGCAAGCCGACCCGGAACGCTGACCCGACCCATCTCGACGTATTGATCGAACGAGAGAACCCATACGCCACCGCGCTTCGGCCGAACGAACTACCGGCGGCGCGATTAAAGGAACTCCTAGGTCTCCGGGTGGCGGTGGCCGCGGTCCCGTACCTGCGGGGCGACTGGCTTTCGTCGTCTCTCCTGGCGCCGGCTTGGGCGCCGAAGGCCGTATTCGGTTGGGGGCCGCGCTCGCCGCTTGCCGCGGATCTGTTTGCGTTGAGCGCGTTGCAGCGCTTGAACCCCACAGACGTGGCACCGGGCGGGCCAGTGGCACGGCCGTTTGCCGGGTTGAAGCCGGTTTCTGTTCCGAGTGCGGGTCCGGGGCGCATGCCGATCCCGCCTCTGTCGGCTTGGTACGCGGGTGACGTGGTGCCCCGAGAATCGCCGCTCAAACTCAAGGTCGATCTCATCGTCGGCGCGAAGCCGGTCACGCAGGTCAAGGTCGACGAGCCGTTTACGCTGGAGGTGTGGTGCGAGCAGAAGGTGTATTTCACGCTGCTCATGGTACAGGCCGACGGCGAAGTGCGCGTTCAGGAGGTGCTGGGCGGGAATGTCCTTAAACCCGGACAGGCGCAGAGGCTGTTGCAACCCAATGGAAAGTCCTTCGTCATTGGGGGGATCAACGGTGGCGGTAAGACGGCGGTTGAACACTTCGTTCTTTTCGTTTCGGAAACGGAACTCCCTGCTCCAACGATCGTACGCAGTAAGCACGGGTCTCGCTACGTCTGGCGTTTCAGTATGGAGCCGACCGAGCGGTTCCCGTTCGAGCCGAACAAGGTCGTTCGAAAGGTGGTCCCGATCCACGTCGCGCGGGAATAGGAAGGGACCGGCGTATTCGCAGACGCGAGAAGGAACGATTGAACCGGGAATATGTGCCGTGCCGATAAAGCAGGCGCGTCGCGTTCTCGGGGTTCCATCGTCCCTCGGTCACGGAGCGTTCCCATGCGCCGGGTGTTTCTCTCCGCTCTTGCCGGGATCGGGGTTGCGACTGCATCGTCGCTCGCCCAGGAGCGCGTCGTCCCTTCGGTGATCCCGGCCGGCGGTCCGTTCAAACACTCGCGCCCGGCGACGGTGCCGTGCCCGCCTCCGGGCGTCGGGCCGCTGACGCCCGGCGTCCCGAGTATCCCGACCGCACCGTCCGAGCCGGTGCCGCAGATGGACCCGCCGGTCGCACCGCCCGGGGGGATGCCGAGCCTGCCACCCGACCGCCCTCCGGTGATGCCGTACCCGTCGCCGCCGAACCCGCTGGAACGGCGGCTCGTAGACCCGTTCGCGCAGGCGACCGAGGCGGGGGGGCTCGCGCCGCGCACGTTCAACGAGAACTTCGACGGCGACTTCGGCGGTGTGTACTACTCGCGCCGTATCACTACCGGGTTCACCACCGTTCCCCGGGTCGTTGGGTTCACCCAGCGGGTCACCGGGTTCACCCCGACGACAACAAGCACCACCACCACGGGAACCACAACCGACCCCCAGGGCGGGCGCACCACAACGACCACCATCACGAACACCACGACACTCACCCCGGTGATCGTGAACGACCCGGTGATCGTAAGTGACCGTGTGGCGCAGACACGCCTCGTGCGGCTCACGCTGGCCTCGCGCTACAGCGGCGTCCTGATCACGGATAATGACAACCCGCGTCCGCAGGACCGGTTCTACGGCGGGTTCAACTTCTACGACGACATCGGCGGAAAGCTGAACCCCGGACTGGGGCAGGTCGACCTGCAGCGCCAACTCGTGGGGTTCGAAAAGGTGTTCCTGGGAGGGGACGCTTCGTTCGGTATGCGGCTCCCGTTCCAGCAGCAGTACGGCCCGTCTGAGTTAGGCAGTTCACACACCATTGGGGACCTGACGCTCCTCTTCAAGTACGCGTTCGTGAACGACGCGCAGATCGGGAACGTGGTGTCGGCCGGGCTGGCGCTGACGGTTCCGACCGGGAGCGGCGACGTGATCCTGGCGGACGGATCGAAGGCCCCGCACTCGGTGCTGTTCCAACCCTGGCTCGGGTTCGTCCGGGTGATGGACCGCGCGTTCTTCCAGGGTATCACGAGCCTCGTTGTGCCGACGGACGGACGCGACCCGACGCTCTTCAACAACAGTGTCGGTATGGGGTACTACGTCTACCGCGCGCCGGAGGCGTTGCTGACGAGCATCGTGCCAATGGTCGAATTCCACGTCCGCACGCCGCTGTCGGGCCGCAACCCGTCCGGCATGGTGTACCTTCAGGACCAAGTGAACATCACCAGTGGGCTGCACTTCCGCTTCAACCGGGCGACGCTCAGCGCGTCGATGTGCGTCCCCATAGCCGGCCCGCGCCCGTGGGCATTTGAGGCGATGACGTTCTTCAACTATTTTTTCTAATGTATGTTTTATAATTTTAATAAATTATTGTTGTGTTTAATCGGTCTGTGAGGCGCGAGCGGACCGCTCAGGACGACTTGGCTTCCTGTTGCGGACAGGTACCTAGCGGGTGTGTCACTTCGCCCGCTTCGCGCCTTCTTCGTGTCTCAGCAATTCCCGGTAAGCGGAAAGCATGAGAGGCTGTACGGCAAATCTGAATTATCATAATGTGCTGTAGGTGAGAAATCTAGATAGTGTTTATTCATAACGATAGTTCATAAAAACGCAAGTTTTATATATTTGATCTGACGGTCGATCAATGGGTGATCCTGGAGCACATGTTCACGAAAGCTTGTGGCCGCATGTTCGGTGATTGGAGAGCTGCCGAGGGAGCCCGCGCAAGCGTTCGCCGCGTCATACAAACCGGCCAGAAATTCGGTCGCACTCAGCCCTTTGTAACGCTTCAGCGTTCTGAACTAACTCGCCAAAGGTAGCCACGATCGGCGTCGAAAGCCTCAAGCCACGGGTCCGCGTAGCCATTTTGTGGCTCAATCTGTCCAGTGATGGCAGATTACTGCGGCACATTTTGGCCGTTGTTCATAAGGATGAAGCGTTACAGCCCTTTTAGTAGAGCGAGGGCGGCGCGGTCTGGTTGATCGCGAGGCGCCTGCACCGCGTCCCAGATGCGCGTGACGAGTTGGCCCAACATCCCACGTCCCCCGGTTGGGCGCTCGCCGAGTCCCTCCAGTTGGCGGCCGAGTGTCTCCTGGCGTGCCTCGGCGTCACCCCGTTGGGTCTCCAACAGTTCCCGCACACCGCGGTCGCCGCACTCGTCGGCCAGTGTTTGAAACAGTCCGATCAACTCCTTCTCGACTGCCCACGTGTTGTTCAGCAGGTGGATCAACCGCACGCGAAGGTCGGCGGCGCGCTCGTCGGGCGCCAACGCGGGCCGCGTTGGCAGCTCGAACGCCGGCGTAGGCGGCGCCTCCGGATCGACTTCGGGTTCGGTGTGTTCCGGCGCCAGCCGGGACGTTCGCAGCTCGCTTACGGTTATGCGAAATTGGTCCAGTGTGGTCTCGGCTTCAACCGCAATGGCGGCAAACTCGCTGCGTGTGTTGGACAGCCAATCGCGCAACCGGGCCGCGCGCCGCTCGATCTCCTCGGTCCCTTCGCGCGAGCGGTTGAGCTCCATCCGGACCGCATCAGCGAGCCCGCGGGTCGCGCTGGTTGAAGCGTCGAGTTTCGCGATCACCCGCCGGGTCGCGTCGGCGTCGGCTCGCGCGGCGGCGACCCGCGTCTCGGCCTCGCGGCACCGCTCAACGGCTTCCGCGGCCTCTCTCCGCGCGGCGCCCAACTCGTCCCGTGCGGTTGCCAGTTCGACGCGATGTGCGGCAACCGCTTCGATCTCTGCCGCCAGTTGTGCCGGTGTCTTTTTGCGCGTCCGGCTGCGCGGCTTCGGGGTGCTTGTGCCGGTCCGTTTGCGCTCCCGGCCGGTTTGCACGGATGGCACGTTTGTCACGTTCATGGTTTCGTCATGCATCAAATATCTAACAAGATGTGTGTTCACGAAGAAAATAAATAAGCAAACAGTGTTACTTAGGCGACTAACGATTATATTTACGTGCCCGACCCGAAAGCGGCATTTCGGTTGCAGCGAATTGCGGCATGTTGCGTGTCGCCGCATGTGTACGTTCGTACGTCAAGGGGGCGCAGTGGCCGTCTCCAACGCCGCTCGTGCAACAGGGGCCATGCGCTTGGCCCGCTGTGTCACAGCCGCGCTCGCTTGCGCACTTGTCGTGCCGCACGCCCCGCTCTCGTCACGGCATGCACCAGAGAAGCTCGCGGCCCGCGCCGTTGGGGCCGATTGGCCGATGGCTGCGAAGGACTTCGCGAACACCCGGTACAGTGAGCTCGACCAGATCAGCACCCGAAACGCTGGAACGCTGAAGCTTGCGTGGACATTCGACACGGGCATTCACCGCGGTCAGAGGCGGCCCCGATCGTCGCCGGCGACACGATGTTCGTCGTCACCCCGTGGCCCAACGTGCCGTACGCCTTCGACCTGACGAAGCCCGGCCCGGCGGTGAAGTGGAAGTACGAGCCGAAGCCAGTGCCGTTCGCGAAGGGGGGCGCGTGCTGCGATCTCGTCAACCGCGGGGCCGTGTTCGCCGACGGGCGCGTGTTCATCACCACCCTCTACGGTCACGTGTGCGGGGGCGACGCCGGAACCGGCAATGAGTTGTGGAAAACCCGGTTCGCGAACATCCAGATCGCCGAAACGCTCACGATGTCGCCGCTCGTCGTGCGCGGCAAGGTGCTGGTCGGCAACAGCGGGAGCGAGTTCGGCGTCCGCGGGTGGGTCAAGGCCCTCGATGCAGGAAGCGGCAAAGAGGTCTGGGCCGCGTGGAGTACGGGTCCGGACGCCGACGTGAAGATCGGGGGCTGGTTCAAACCGTTCTACCAGAGCGACCGGGGGAAGGA
>NZ_JAXBLV010000173.1:0-209 GCF_034097035.1 Gemmata algarum | reverse complement strand
CGTGTCACCCCCGGCACCGATATGTGCCGCCGGTGACGATTCTCTCAACCACTTCTCAGGCTCGTGTCTCGTCTTGTCACTAGTCGCCGCCACCCGCAACCCGTCGGACCCGACCCCGCACCCGAAGGAGCGACGCCACACCCAGACGACCCGCAAGCGGCACCGACGAAGATGCAACTTAACTTGCTTCACCACGTTGTCAAAGACCG
>NZ_JAXBLV010000172.1:0-214 GCF_034097035.1 Gemmata algarum | reverse complement strand
ATCCACACCCGCCTCCACGGCTGGCTCTGCACCGGTGCTCAACGCCTCACGGCGTCACTGAAGTCTGCACCTGTGGCTCGCCGCCTCGGGGTCGTTCCCGGTCGAGTGCTCAACGCCTCACGGCGTCACTGAAGTCTGCACCGCGCGACGAGCCCGCCGGCGGCGTTGTTCGCGCCGGGTGCTCAACGCCTCACGGCGTCACTGAAGTCTGCAC
>NZ_JAXBLV010000171.1:0-215 GCF_034097035.1 Gemmata algarum | reverse complement strand
AAGGCGGCCGGCTCGGACCAGCAGAACGCGGCGGACGCGATCACGACGGCGCTCGAGCCGTACCTGAAGAATAACCCGAAACTCCATGAGGCGCTGACGACCGTGGACGAACTCCAGGACGCATTCGCTCGGAACCAGGCGGTGCGCGGCAAGGTGCTCGGTAGCGCGACCGCTCAAGAGGTGACCGGCTCGGTCCAGAAGATGGCCGAGCCGGA
>NZ_JAXBLV010000170.1:0-219 GCF_034097035.1 Gemmata algarum | reverse complement strand
GGTGCAGACTTCAGTGACGCCGTGAGGCGTTGAGCACAGCGGAGGCATCTCTTTACCGGCTGCGAGGCGCGCGCGGGTGCAGACTTCAGTGACGCCGTGAGGCGTTGAGCACATGGGCTCCCGGTTCGGGCCGTTCGGGGCGTCGGCGTGCAGACTTCAGTGACGCCGTGAGGCGTTGAGCACCCGTGAGCCACAGGACAACCCGCCGCTTGCGATCGC
>NZ_JAXBLV010000017.1:0-14356 GCF_034097035.1 Gemmata algarum | reverse complement strand
TAATCGCGTTCGAGTTTTCTACCCGTTGTGCAGCCGTGCGCACCTTTTGCACGGCTGGTAGTAGTAACGCGAGAAGCACTGCAACAATCGCGATCGCTACCAGCAATTCAAGAAGCGTGAACGCGAATCGCGGTCGAATTGCCATTGTTGCTATCATTTTCAAGTTTTAATTTGATTATTTGGTGTCTGAGGCTTCAGCTACCTGCGCTACACGCGCTGCATAACGGTTTGAAGTCGTAAGATACCGAAGGTCGGTTTTTTCTGAAATGCGATTGCGTTCAGTCGGTGTGACGTGCGGAAAGTGAATGTTCTGCGGGCGATCGCGTGGCGGGCCGGCTCGACGCCGCGCTGCGCGATTTGGCGTTCTACCGCGTCGATGTGGACGGCACGCCGGTTGACGGCATGCTCGCGCTCCGCATCGTCCTCTCCCGCGAAATGAATCTGGCCGTGTTCGGCGTTCTCCTCTGGAACCGGCCGAGCAAACATCCGGGGAACGCGGGGCAGAACAGGTGATCCGCTACTCATGGTTCGCGCCATCTTTCTTGGCCGACTGATGCTGTCTTTACGTCACTATTCCGGTATAAGTCTTTAGGTTTGGTATCAGGCTTGGCGCTGCGGGGCGTTCCTTCGGCAGACCAAATGCTGGTTCGGCGAGGGAGCCGCAATGCAGGTGGGTAAAGGCGAGCAGTCGTCGCGGCGGTGGAAATGGGTTGCCATCGCGTCGATGGGCATGGCCGCCTGTCTGCTCGCCGCTCTGGTGGTGGCGGTTGCGGCCCCCGTTCGACTCACCCGCATGACCGACGACCGGCTGCTCGGCTCCTGGCAGTCCGACGCCGACCGGACCGTCGCCGGCATCCGGGAGCGGAAGCCGGTGGACGACAAGCAGGAGGCCGCCCTCCGCACCCTGTTCGGCAAGCTGCGGGTGACGTACACCGCGACGGCCTTCACGGCCGACCTCAACGGCCAAGCGGAGACGTACCGGTACGCCGTGCTGGGCAAGGACAAGCACTCGGTCGTCATCCGCGAGATGAAGGACAAGCCGTCGCCGCTGGACGGCGTGATGGAACTGAGCGAGTTCACGGTCATCCAGTTCGACGGCCCGGACGCGTACTGGGTGACGACCCAGATCGGCGGCATCCGCGAGTACTTCAAGCGGGTCCGGTAGCGGCTGGCACCACAAGCACGCCGAACCCGACGCGGCACCTGGCACTGCCGCGGGGTATCGCGATGCACCGCAGCTCGGGGCGTGGCGGTGCAGGTGGGCTGTTTGTTCGGCACAGAGGGCGCACCGCGTGACGGAGCAGGACTGGTTGGCGGCCACGGACCCCACTTCGCTGGTCGCTTACGTCCGAGGCCGGGCAACCGGTAGGCAACTGGCGATGGCGGCGATCGCCCTCTGCCGGTTGGACCGCGCTCTGATGGCGGAACGCCGCTTCAGCCGGTCGACGGTCGAGTGGTCCGAACGGGTGACGGATGGAGAGATCGCGTCCAACGACCCTGGTGGGTTGGCCCCTGGGGCCGGCTACCTCATGGGCGCGGCTGCGAACCGCTGTCAGTGCGTTACCGGGTTGGCCGCCGACGGGGAAATCGTCCGAGCACACGACTATTTGGCGGAGGTCGTGGAAATTCTGATCGACCAGGACTGGGACAACACCCGACGGTTGAAGCGGATGGCCGAGGTGTGCCGGGACGTTTTCGGCAACCCTTTCCGACCCGTCTCCTTATCCCAAGAGTGGCGGACCGAGGTCGCAGCGGGCTTGGCACATCATGCGTACAGGTCTCGGCGGTTTTCGGCGATGCCGATCCTGGCCGATGTTCTGCAGGACGCTGGGTGCGAGGATGAGCAGATTTTAGAGCACTGCCGCGGCTCCGGTCCGCATGTCCGCGGCTGCTGGGTTGTAGACTTGGTTCTCGGCAAGGAGTAGCATTGGGCCGAACCCGCCGCCGCACCTGACGCAAGCCGCTGATTCGGGACGCATCGTTCATCCGATGGTGGCGGTGCAGGTGGGCTGTTCGTTCGGCAGCGGAAGGCGCGAATGCGCGGGGGGCATCAGTTGGCAACTGAGACGACGCTTCTAACGATCTCCTTCCTCGTCGATCAGGACCCCGAGGTTGCCCGCCGCGCCTTATTACCGTTGCAAGCGGATGAGCAAATCCGCAAGGCCGTGCTCGCGGCATTGGCGGCGGTGCTGAGCGGGGAGCGGCCGGACGTGCGGGTGGAGTGGGAGTCGATGTCCCTCGTCCCGCTGGAGGGCAAGCCGGCCGTCGGTCGGTGTGCGGTGTGCAATCGGTGGGTATACGACCTGGAGAACGCCACCGAACTGACCCCGACGCGGATCAGTCGCGGGGCCGTCGTGGCCGGGCGGTATCGGTGCGACGAGCACCTGCCGCCGAAGCACCCGGTGTGCTTCGGCCGCGGGTACGACGGGCCGGTCCCGGACGCCGTAGTGTAGCTGCGGCGTCGGCTGCTTCCCACAGGTCAAACGCAACGCGGCGTCTACGTCGCCAGTGGGCAACGTTACCGCGGCCCGGTTCTTCGACCGGAAGCGGGTGCTCGACAACGGCGGGTTCGGACCAACGCGCCACAAGTTCCACGGAGGGGAGCGACATGCGCCGCAACGGGTTCACTCTGATCGAGCTTTTGGTCGTCATCGCGATCCTCTCGGTGCTGATCGGCCTCCCTCTCCCCGCGGTCCAGAAGGTCCGCGAAACCGCGGTGCGCATGCGCAGCTCGAACAACATGCGACAAATCGCCCTGGCCCTTCACAACGTGGCGAACACGCACGACGGGCGCCTCCCCTCGATTGATGCGGGAAAGGGGAGCATTAACCACCCGATCGACTCTCCGTTCGATTTCGTTCTCCCCTACGTCGAGCAGGACGCGCTGTACCGGCTCCGGCGCGAGAACCGGGCGTTCAACTACGTCTGTCCCGTCTACCGCAGCCCGGCGGACCCGACGCTGACCCCCGACGTCTCCTTCGCCACCCTGACCAGCTACGCCGTCAACGCGTTCGCGCTCGAGGGCTCGCCCTCGCTGGCCGCGACGTTCACGGACGGCACCTCGAACACCGTACTGCTGGCGGAGCGGTTCGCCCGGTGCGCGGACACGGCCACCGAGTACACGTACACCGATGTGGCCGTCGTCGCGCGGCGAGCGACGTTCGCCGACGGCGGCCCGGTCGCCGGCGGACGCAACTTGAATGACGTTTACCCCATGACATCGGCGGCCCCGCCCGTCAGTCGCGGCAGTCGAGGAGTCGTGACGTTTCAGGTTCTGCTGATGCCGTTCGCCGAGAGGTGCGATCCGTCCCTCGCGCAGACCCCGCACCGGGGCGGGATGATTGTTGCCCGCGCGGACGGGTCCGTCGGAACCGTCTCGCCTTCGATCGCCGAAACGATTTATTGGGGCGCCATAACGCCAAACGGTGGCGAGGTCCTGGACGAACGATAAGTGCCGCGCAATCGGTGCGCACAGAACAATTGGTATCACGGACAAATTCACGCTGTTCGCACTCTAATCCGCGGACAAGTGTGCCGGCCCCTTTAAAGCACACTCCGGACCCGCCCCAACTCACCCGCCGGTGTCCGTAATAGCGGATACAACAGGTGCGTAACCCGATCTCCCGGAACGCCCCATGCGCACCAACCCCGTCAAGCGGCTCCTGAAGGCCGGCCAGCCGAGCGTCGGCACCTGGCTCTCCCTGGGCAACATTACCGCGGCCCGCTTCCTCGCCCGGGCCGGGTTCGACTGGCTCACCGTGGATGTCGAGCACTCGCTGGTGAACGTCGAGACCACGACGCACATGATCGCGTCCATCGCGGACGCGGGGTGCGTGCCGCTGGTCCGCGTCCCGTCGAACCGGCACGACCACATCAAACGGGTGCTCGACAACGGCGGGTTCGGGGTCGTCGTGCCGATGGTGTGTACCCGCCAGGAAGCGCAGGACGCGGTCAGCGCGTGCCTGTACCCGCCGTTCGGGACGCGGAGCGTGGGCGGGAGCGTTCACGCGCTCAACTTCGGCGCCTCCCCCGTGGAGTACTACGCAAAGGCGAACGACGAGATCCTGATCGTGCTCCAGTGCGAGCACATCCAGGCCGTGCGCAACTTCGACGAGGTGTACTCCGTGCCCGGGGTGGACGCGGTGTTCGTCGGGCCGAACGACCTCGCGGCGAGCATGCGCGACCCCACCGGCCGGCCGCCGGCGGCGGACGTGTTCCAGCAGGCGCTGGCCGACATCCTCGCGGGCGCGAAACGGATCGGCGTGCCGGCCGGGATCCACACGTTCAGCATCGAGGAGGCGAAGGCGCGCATCGCGGACGGGTGGCAGTTCGTCGCGGTCAACAGCGAACTCAAGTTCATGGCCGACGGCGCGAAACAGGTCGTGGACGGGCTGGGGCTGGGCAAGGGCGGGGATCTGGCAAAGTACTGAGCCGCGTTAGATCGGGATTGACCACCGCCCGCGGTGCGGGTATGCCGCCGGAAACCTTTGTCTGGCGGTGGGCTCGGTACCGATGCGGCGGGCGTGTTTCGTGATCGTACTCGGGTGCGCGGCTGCGAGCGGGTGTTTCCTCGCCCGCGGCGACCGCGCTCCGGCGACCTCGGTCGCTCGCTCGCTCGCACCGGTCCAGCAGGCCGAGGGCACGTGCCTGGAGTACGTCATCCTCGAGCGGCCCCTCGGGGACCGGTTCCTCGACCGCGACCTGTGGGCCACGGCCCGCCCGGTCGGGGCACCGGAAACGCAGGTGCTCCTGAGCGAGAACGGGTTGCGGGTCGGCGTGCTCGCGGGCACGCTCCCGTCCAAGTTCCAAACGCTGCTCGAGTCGGACTCGGAGTCGCCACTCGGGCGCCGCCTGACGTTCGCCAACCGGAAGGAAGAGGTGCTGCCCACCAGCGGCCCGCACGAGCAAAGCGAGTTCGGGCTCTTGGCGGATCTGGCGGGCCGGCGCACAACGGTGGTGCTGAAGCAGACCCGGTGCGGGGTGCTGGTGCGCCCGGAACCGCTCCCAGACCAGCGGGTGCGTGTGACCTGCGAACCCCAGATACAGCACGGCGTGAAGCGGGAATGGCTCCGCCCGTCGGCCGACGGTACGGAACTCGTGAAGCACGAAGGGGTGCCGCTCGCGCCGTACCCGGCGCTCGCGTTCGATGTCTCACTGGGGCGGAACGAGTACCTGCTGATCGGGTGCCGATCAGACCAACCCGACACGATCGGGGCCGCGCTGTTCGGAGTTCAGGCGAACGGTCACCCGCGGCAGCGTGTGCTCGCCGTCCGGGCGCATCAGGTGAGCCCGGGGGGGGCGTCGGAACTGCCGCCGATCAGCGCCACCGCGCGCCGCCCGTCCATCGCCGCCGAAGCCGGGCGCCCGCGCTAACAACAGAGCAATTCGAAGCCGTGCGTCGAAGAGGCGGGAACGGTCACCGTCCTTTCGACGCCTTCTAGTTGGCAGTCCGACGCCGCACCCACGCCCCGAAGCTTTGCTGGCGCCCGCTGAGCAGCAGGTACACGAGCGCGAGCATCACCGGCGGCGCGGCCCAGAGCAACAACTCGACGGGCGGGAACTTCGGCGCCGATCCGGCTTCGGACACCACTTGCCCGGTGGACTTCCGCACGAGGAGTTCGCCCAGGAGCATCCCGCTCCCAATCAACACCACAAACGCCACCAGGTCCGCAATAAAGGGAAGCAATGTTGACGCGCCCTTCGTCTCGGATGGCGCGTCCGGCTCGACCGTAACGGGCCGCGTCCGGCGTCGCTCCGTCGGAGCCGGGAGGGGCGCACCATTGTCCGGTTCGCTCGCGGGCGTTGCCGGACGCGGGCGTTTCGGACCACTGGGCGCGTCAGGTTCGGGCCGGCTGGCGTCAGTCACGCTCGGAGCCGTGAACCCGACGTCCGGTGACACGTGCCGCTGAGCAACCAAAACACCATCACCCTCTCCGTTTTTCGGCAGAGGTACCACACGCGGTTCTACAGCCAGCTCGGCTTTCGGCGGCGGTGCAACTACTGCTACGGCCGGCGGCACGGGTTTCGCTTTCGCCGACACGGGTGCGGGCGGTGGCGACTCCGGCACGGCTTCCGGTGGCGTGATGCGCTCACCGCACTGTTTGCACAGCAGCGGAAGGTGCGCCATCGCCGGGTGCAGTTCGTAGTAGCGGTTGCAGTGCGGACAGTTGAAGCGAATCACGCGGTGCCTCAAATGCGAACGTCCCACCGAGCGCGATGATAGCGAAACTGCGCCGAGATGACATCCCGCACCGAAGTTGCGGTGCGCGGTCCGGACGTGGCGGCCGTTATAACCAGAACGCTGCGTCACCGTCACTTCTCACGCAATTCCTCACACCGCCCCGAGCCTGTACGGATGCCGTTCCTGCTGTTGAAACGGATTATGCCGCCGCTCGGAACGGCCCTTTTCGACTCACCGCACGCCCTAAGTGTCATCGAGACCCGCTGATGTGTTACAACCTACCCAATAAGAACAGTTGCGAGTGATGTCAGACTTGAACGCTTTTTTACAAAGCTGCGCGTCAGTTCGATCGCTGGGTCCTTGAGGCCGTTGTTATCCGCTGCTAGGCTAGAATCCGTGTTCGCGCTGCGTTCCGAATAACTCCTCTGACTGGCTCACGGGGCACCACATGCGCAGGGCAGCCGTCATCGCGGTTCTGGGGCTGCTGCTGCTCGGAGCGGCGCTTGCGGCCAGAGGAAAAGAGGGTCTCTTCTTAACGACCACTGCGCCCGCGATGCCCCTTGTCGCCGACGGCCCCGGCGACGCCGACACCGAAAAGCTGCTCAAGGAGTTGGGCTCGGACGACTGGCGCACCCGCGAGCGGGCCGGGCGCGAACTGGCCGAGCGAGGGGAGCGGGCGCTCCCTTACATGCGCCGCGTCCTCAACAACACGGACGACCCCGAGGTGCTGCGCCGGTTGTCGGTCTTGGTCCGCAAGATGGACCACGAGCGGCTCGTCGCGCCGAAGCGCGTCACCCTGAGCGCGAAGGGCCGCACCGCCAAGCAGATCTTCGAGGACATCGCCCGGCAGACTGGCTACCGGATCGAGTTCGGCGCGGCGTCCGATGCGAAGCACTCGTTCGAGTTCAGCGACGCCCCGTTCTGGCAGGCGGTGGACACGGTCGCCAACGCGGCCGGGGCTACCGTACAAACCGATTACGACGACAGCACGGTGCGGGTCTTCAACCAGGACGGCGCGAACCCGTACGTCACGTACCCCGGCCCGTTCCGGTTCATGGCGACCAACATCAACTCCAGCCGCAACGTGCAACTGTCTGGGATCAGCAAGCGCGGCGGCGGCGAGCGCGTTCACGAGTACCTGAACCTGAACTTCCAGGTGAACTCGGAGCCCAAGAACCCGATGCTCGGCATCTCGCAGGTGGAGCTACTGTCTGCGGTCGACAACTTGGGCGGGTCGCTGGTGCCGCCGCGCGAGCGCAACGGTTTCGAGTACCGGTCGGGCTACTACAGCCGCGGGAACCGCTCGCACACGCAGGGGATGAGCGTGAACCTGGCCCGCGCCGACCGCGGGGCGACCAGCATCAAATCGCTCAAGGCGACGGCCCGGATCGAACTCCTCTCGGGCACATCTCCGGAACTGGTGATCGCGGACCCGCTGAAAGTGAAAAAGAAGTCGTTCGCCGGCCGGAGCGTCGATCTGGAGCTGACATCGTGCGACGAGGACGCGAACAACAAGGGCACGTTTATGGTGAGCGTGACCGCGAAGAACCGCATGCCCGTAGACCCGCGCCGCGGAGACGACTACATGTGGGCCAACGCCATCCCCCAGCGCATCGAGCTGACGGACGAGAAGGGCACGCGGTACTTCAGCTACGGTTTACAGTCGAGCAACCACAGCCCCGGCGGGTTCCAGGCGGTGATGATGTTCGGGTCGGAGGACCGCCGCACCGGCCAGCCCGGGCCGAAGTTCGGCCCGCCGACCAAGCTAGTGCTCACCGAGTGGCACACGGTGACCCACGAAGTGGCGTTCGAGTTCAAGGACATCCCGCTGCCGTAGGAGGCGAGCGATGAACGTGAAGTACAGTCCGGCCCTGGTGCAGAACGCGATCCTCGCGCCTGCCGCACGGGCTCACGAGCCGGACATTCAGCGGATCATCGGAGCGGCTTACGAAGACGCCGTTGCGAGCTGGGAGCTGCGCACGGATCAGCCCCCGCGCGAACTCGTTCTTGTTATCCGAAACGGCGATCGGCAGGCGGAGGAACCGGTTTCGTATGAAGAATTGCGCGGCAGCAGTAAATTCGACTCCAAACTCAGCCGCATGAAGGACTCACTCGCCCACAACGGTGTGTGGCGCGAGGCCGTTCACGCCCTCATCGCAGATGCGCGCGTGTGGAGCGATGGCATACCCGGGGCGAGCGTCAACGACAGCGAGGTTGAGCTGAACGAAGAGCGGAGCGGGCGGTACACGTTGCCGGCACTCGAAATAAAGAGTCAAGGTTCGCTTATGTGGGTCAGGCCAGTCGCCGGATGGGTTGTCAACCCGAGCTGGGTGGAACGAGCCTCGGCGACTCGAAAGGCGATCGGACGGGCCGACCTCAGGGGGCCGGGCGGGCCGATCTACCTCTATTGTCTTGAGCCGGACAGGCACACCTCGAAGGCGGACTGGGTTTACGACGGACTCGTACTTTTCCCCGGCTGTGGCCCGAATCTGAGATACCAACTCGACAGGGACAGCTTCCTGAAGCTCGCCCGTGTGTGTCTTGATGGCTAACCCTCTGGATCCCATTTGGGCGTGGTACCAGCTCACGCTCGACTGCATGCGGGTGACGCAGCGAGCCGCGCGCGACCCGACACTCAGCACTGCGTTCTTGAGCAAGCACACGAACCTGTTCCCTCTCGATCCTGGCGCGAAGCTGTCGGCAATTGATGACGCGAAAGAGACCCTAGATCGATTGGCTGTGCTGGACTTGGCTACCGTGTTTGAGCGCACGCTGCGGACCCATTTGACGAGTTCGCTGCCGGTGATGATTTCTGACGGGCCGCCGTTCCTTCACTCCCTTCGAGACCGTGTCGAAAGTCGTGCGGAGAGGTGGACGTTCGATGAGTTGGTTGAGCTGTACGGGAGCGTTGGTGGGGGACCCCGCGGCCTCGTGAAGGACATCATCAAGTTCAGAGACTGGGCGGCTCACGGCTGGCATACAACCGCGAAGCCGGCCCCGAGCAACATTACACCGAGAGACGCTTACGAGCGGCTGACCGATTTCCTGATCGCCGCAAGACTCGCGACCTGATTGCGGCTCACTCGCGCTCGTCGCTGAAGACGCGGTCGAAGTCGCCGACGCCGACCCGCAGGGCGAACTGGCGAAAGTCTTCCGCGAAGTGGCCTGTGGTGTGGTGCAGGTGCTCGGCCTCGGAGATCAGCGGGAGCACAGCCCGGCGGCGCACCCCGTTCGCGCGGAGGATGCGCCGGAACGGCTTCAGGTTCCGGGCGTACACGTGCAGCAGCTTGTGCTCGTCGAACTGCACTTCCATCGCCCGGCGGGCCGCCATCACGGCGACACCCGTGCAGCCGTCGTGCGTGAGCAGCTCCTCGAAATCACAAAAGTGACTCGAGAGCACCGAGCGATCGATGTGCTCTCGGCGCAAGTCGAGGTGGACGTCGTTGGCTGTCCCGTGACTACTTTCGAGCACCACGTGAACCACTTCGCCCAGCGGCTCGAGCAGCGCGAGGAACGTTTCGAACAGCCGCTCCGCGGACACCGACGCCGAGAGCATCGGCAGCCGCAGTTGCGCGGTGCGGTCGCGGTACACGTCGATGCGGTAGCCCTCGCGGGGGCGCACCGGCAGCCCGACCCCGGGCCGGATCGCGTCCGTGAGTAGAAACGAGCCGTACGAATTCACCGACAGGTGAGTGGCCATCCGGTCAGGAGTCACGGGGACACCTCGCTGCGACAACGGTTCTGGAAGAACCCAAGAATCTGAATCAGTGGTGTCGCGTCGTGGCGGTCGGCGTCTTGGGGGAGAGCTTCGAGTAATTCAGCTTACTACCCAATTCGCGCCGCTGGCGTCCGTGCCGCCGGAATTATAGACCACCGACAAGCCCGGCGCGCGAGAAATGGCGCCAACTCCGGGTGTTCCGATTGGTCCGTCGGTGTATGATCGAGGCACTGGCGCGGACGACCGCCCCCCGCCGCGGCGCGAAACCGAAAAACGAGCTAACGCCGCCTCCCCGGCGTCCGATCTAATCAAGGACGACAGGCCGGAGCACCCGGAGCTTGAGGGACCACCGCCATGAAACTGCCGAACTTCGCGCCGCCGTTCGCGCTCCTGTTCGGGTGCTGCGCCGCCGTGGCGGCCGCGCAGCCCAACATCGTCATCCGCCCTCAGAAGTCCGGCGAAGAGAAGTTCGACGAAGCTCGGTTCCTGGTCATCCGGCCCAACGGGAAGCCGCCCTCCCTTTCGGGGCCGGCGCTCGCCACCCCGACGCTCCCCGCCAAAACCACATTGCCCGCGGGGGCGTTACAGGTGCCACCGCCGGGCGCGCCGAAGCTCGACGCCGACGTGGCGTTCGATTACTGGTTTGCGGCTGCGGTGGATGGCCAGCGGATCGGGTACGTACAGTGGGGCGCCAAGGCGACCAAGAAGAACGGGCGGGACCTGCTCGTCGGGGTGAAGTACCAGAAGTTCACCGTGTCGCGGTTCGGCGAGCGGGTGGGCCAGTGGGCCGAGGAGTCGTCCGTCGAGAGTCCTACAGGGGCCGTGTTCCTCACCGGGATGCGCCAGGGGATCGGCCACAACCAGGCGCTCGTGCTGAACGGAACCGTTGAAGGTAAGACGCTGAAGGTAACCGGCGAAGGCGCCGCGAAGGGGGCGTCCGACACCCCGTGGCCCGAGGGCGTGGTGGGGTGCGTGCGCGAGCCGGCACTGTTTAAAGAGAAACAACTCAAACCGGGCGAGTCGTTCGACTACCCGTCGTACATCGGCGTCATCAACCGCGTCGTGAAGATGACAGTGGCGCTCGAGGCCGAAGAGACCGCAACGCTGTGGGCTAAGGAACCAGCCCGGAAGCTCCTCCGCTACGTCTCGAAGATGGAACCGGTGGGCACGTTCAAGCTGCCGCCCGCGACGACCTGGGTGGACGCCGAAACGTTCGAGCCGCTGAAGATGGAGTTCGACTTCCCGGGGTTCGGCGGGAAGGTCACGTTCCTCCGCACCACGCGCGAAGCGGCAACGGCCGACGTGACGCGGCCCGTCGAACTATTCAACGCGCAATCCATCCGACTGGATCGCGAAATTCCGGGAATACACAGCCGTAAGAGTGCCGTCTATAAAGTGTCGGCCCCGAAGGACGACGACGCGGGCACCCTGTTCCCGGCGGACGGGCGACAGGTCGTTAAGAACCTCGACGCGCAAGCGAAGACGTTTGAGCTGAGCGTGTCGGCGTCCCACGGCCCGGTGAGGGGCGTCGCCGCGCAGCCCGCACCGGGCGCCGAGTTTACCGCGAGCAACTACTTCATCAACTGGGACAACGGCGGGGTGAAGGCGCACGCCGCCGCCGCGACCAGAGGGCTACCCGCGGCGACGACCGATTGGGATAAAGCGGTCGCCGTTGAGCGCTGGGTGAACCGGAACATGAAGGCGTTCGAGTTCTCGCAGGCGATGGCGACCGCCGACAACGTGGCGAAAACGCTTAGCGGGGACTGCACCGAGTACGCAATGCTGTCGGCGGCGATGTGCCGGGCGGTCGGTGTGCCGGCGCGGACGGTACTCGGGCTGGTTTACGCGCCCGCAAAAGACGGTAAGCCGTATCTGGCGTATCACATGTGGTTCGAGGTGTTTGCGGAGGGCCAGTGGCTGCCGCTCGACGCGACGCTCGGGATGGGCGGGGTCGGCCCGGGGCACCTGAAAATCGCGGACCACAGTTGGCACGACGAAAAGACGTTCGCGCCGCTGCTCCCGGTGCTCCGCGTTCTGTCGGCGAAGCCGGCCGTGAAAGTGATGGCGGTCGAACCTTGAGGCGGGCGGTTGGTGCGGTGGGGGATGCCCGTCGCGCCGTAATGCTTCCGAAGAACCCGACGCTCGGGCGACAAATACCGCGCGCGGGATTTTTTGGTGCGCGATAGCTTCGCCGGGACCGGCCGTCTATACTCTTGGCAAGCCGTCGGGCCGGTCCGCTGAGCTGGCGTTTCGGTGCCGGGTGCGCCGTTCGCCCCTGGTGCGTGTTCTTTTAACGGTGCGAGCAATTTCTTGATACTGTGGGCTGTGCGAATGGGCGGGATGTCAGTCAGGGTGTCGGCATGACGGACCGTGAACCGCCCGCCCCTCCACACCCGCCCGCCCGCCCGCGCACGGACCTCTCTCACGAAGGCAACGGCTCGTTGATGACCGCGACCCTCGTTCCCCGACCGACCGCCTCTGGACCCGGCGCGCCCCCCGCGCGGGAAGGCCATCCTGTGACCGATCCCGGCGATCGCGGCCGCCCGTGGCTCACTCGCTTGCTTGCGGGTGAGCTACCGCTCTCGTGCTTCCGTTCGGCCGAGCTTCCGCTTGCGGACCGAGCGCCGAGCGAGCACTACTGTGCCGCCCGCGCCGCGGCGTGCCCCGACCTGCTCGTTGTCCACGCCGACCCGGCTGCCGGTGAACGGTTCATCTTCGATCTCGCCACGATCGCGTCCGATCGCGTCCTGGTCCTTTCGCCCAACCCCGGCGTGGCGGACCGGCTCGTCGAGCGCCTGTGCGCGGCGTCGGTCGCGGCGCTGCGGGCGCTCGGCGATAACGAGAGCCCGTCCCGGCTACCGCCCGCCGTCGCGGCGGTCACGTCTGCGGCATTGGGTATCAACCGAGTCGCACAGTTGCAGCGGTCCTCTGCGGCGGCGGTGGCCGCCGCAGAGGACCGGGTTTCTGCGTTCGCGCCGGTGGCAAAGGCGATCGCGCGGCTGGTCGAGGTGAACGAGTCGCTCGCCCGGCTTGAAACGAGTCTGACCGATCTGACGGCCCGTCGCGACCGCGTTGAGGCCGATTTGCGGACCGAAACCGATACCCCGTTCGCTCGGGCGCTGGCGCAGCTCGACACCGACCACGCCGAGGCGGTGGCGCGGCGCAGCGACGAACTCCGGGCTGCAACCGCGGCCCGCGACGAAAAGCAGTCGGCGCTGGACCAAGCCCGGCACCTGCACGCCGAGGCCCTGCGTAAGCCCGGGTTCCTGTCGCGCTGGTTCAGCGGGAAGGCGAAGCCCGGGGCGATCGAACCCGCGGACCTCGAGAAGCAGATCCAGGTGCTTGAGGCCGAGGCCGCCGCGCTCGCCGAGCAGGCACGCGAGCTGGAAGCGACCGTGACGGCCTCCGCGACCGCATACGGCACGGCACGCGACACCCTGCTGACGAACGAACTGGCCGCGCGCCGCGCGGCCGCGGTCGCCGCGGCCGCCGCGGCCGAGACCGAACTCGCACGGGCACGGGCCGAATCGGCAGCGCTTAACAAGGTGATCGCTTCAACGGTGCCCGGTGACGACCACGGCGCGGCCCAAGCCGCGCTGGCCGCGGCGCGCGAGAAGGCGGCCGAGGCGGCGCGGGCCGTTCCGGTCGCTCCGCCTCGGGTGGTCGTCGGGACGCCCGGGAGCTTGAAGGTCGATCCGGTGTTCGCGTCGCCTGCCGGCGAACCGCCTTTCGGACTGCTGATATTGGACCGAGCTGAAGAACTGGCCGAGAACGACTTCCCCTGGCTGGCCCGGCTCGCCGGGCGGTATGTGCTGGTGGGCCACGCGGTTCCGGCAGACGAACCGCGTGGGCGGGGGCACGGGCGCGGTGGCGATGCTCCGTTTACGTCACGGTTGGCCCGCATGCTCGATCGTGAAACGTGGGCGGCTGAAGGGAACCGGCTGGTATGCCGGCTGGTGGCGCCCGACCCGGAGCAGCGCCGGCGCTTGGTGCGTGAGCCGCTCGCGGACCGCCCGGAGATTGAGTTGCGGTTCCTCGAAACCGGTGCCGAGCCGCAACTCGCGGAGATCACGTTTCCGTGGAACACGCCGGTGGCCGACGCGAAGCGGTTCCTGGCGGAAACGCTGGGTGAGGTCCGCCTCCGCCCGTGCGGCGAGTTCCGCTGGGAGACCACGGACGATGCGGTTGTCGCGGTGTGGCCTGCCGCGGACGGTCCGAACGGCGTGTGGGCCGAGTTGGAGTCCGGGGTACGTGAGAAGGTGACGGGGACCGGGCCTTTCGCGTTCACCGCCGCGGTTCGGTTCGATTTCGCCGCAGGTTGGGACGCGGACCGGGCGGCCGCGTGGCTCGACGCCCGGCTTCCGGGTGCCTCATCAAGCCGGTTCGCGGCCCTGCCCCGCGCCACCGCGCCGCGACAACGTTAAACTGGCTCTCCGCGATTCATGGGGAAGTCAGAC